>PWRN01000067.1 GCA_003556225.1 Syntrophomonadaceae bacterium | reverse complement strand
TATATTTGTTACTGCCAGAACAGCGCGATGACCGCTGCCGCGGTCAGTCCGCATGAAATGGTTAAAACCAGGCCAAAGCGTATAAATGAGCTGAAGGAAAAAGGAGCTTTGCTTAAGACCATCAGGGTAGACTGGTGCGTGGGCAGCATGAGGGTTAAATTGGAACCTGCCGCTACTGCCATCAGGGCTGCAGCGGTTTCAAGGGTGCTGCCTGCCGCTATGCCGACAGCCAGGGGAGCCATAAATACGGCAGAGGCCGCGTTATTAATGGCATTGGACAGTGCTGCTGCGACAAATAACAGCAGTACTATCAGCCAGAATGGCTGCAGGCCTTCTGTAAATCCGGCCAGCAATGTTGACAAGAGATCCAGGCTGCCGGTGTGCTCCAGGATCTGCCCGATACCGAGCATTGCCCCCAGGAAGAACACGATTTTCAGGTCAATTCCCCGGTATGCTTCCGGTAGTTTCAAGACCCCGGCAAAGAACATCAGCAGCGCCGCGCCGCCGAACCCGTATGCCGGGTGCAGCAGGCCTGAACTGACCCCAGCAATCGCCAGGAGTAATACGAACAGCGTAAATTTCTTCTCCCTTGTGGAAAGCGGCGCAAACGTTATGGCTTCGTATAGATCAGTTTCAGCTTGGTCTGCCGCGGCTGGTTCAGTTTCGCAGCTTTCACCATTTTCCTTGTTAGAGCCGCATGCTTTTCCTGTTTCACCTGCACCCGGAGTGATTCCACAGGTTTTGCAGAACAGCCAGGCGAGCAGTGCCACTGTAAACATGGCCAGCCCGTGCGGGGCATAGTCAAACATTCTAAATGACTGCCCCGTGGCTGAGAACATAGAAGAGGCAATGATTATGTTTGGTGCACTGCCGATCAGGGTGATGGTGCCGCCTAGAATTGAAAACATGGCCAGCGGCATCCCGAAAACGCCCGGACGCTGGCCAGCTCTGCGGGCCATCCGCACAGCAGTTGGCAGCATCAGGCCGACAGCGCCAACATTGTTCATGATCGTTGACAGGAAGGCGCTGACTGCAGAAAGGCTGATAACCTGTCCCCGCATACTGTGAACCCGCCCGGCCAGGGTTTGCCCCAGTCCCCGCAGCAGGCCCGAATTGATCAGCCCCTGACTGATGAAAAAAACGGTAATAATCGTGGCCAGGGCCGGATGTCCGAATCCGGAAAAGACTACGTTCGGAGGGGCGATGCCAGCCAGGCCCAGGATAAGCAACCCGGTGATGGCAATAATATCTATCCGCAATCGCCCTGATGCGATAGCACCCAGCACGGCAATCAAAACTGCCCAGGAAAGAAGCTGCTCTATCCCAAGACCTCACCCCTCGTTTAATAACAGCTGCTATAATTAAGCGCTAGACAATCATCAATGATGCTGATCGATGCTGATCGATAGGGTTATAGATGACGGTGTGCATTCTTGTAAGTGATGGGTTCGCCGACTAAAAAATAACCGGGTTCCAAGTTGTGATCGTAGTAGGACATGGTAAAGTGCAGATGAGGCCCTGTGGAGAAGCCGGTAGAGCCTACGGTTCCGATCGTCTTCCCACGTTCTACCAGCTCTCCTTCTTCTACGAAAAGCTGATGCATATGGTAGTAAACACTGAATAGCCCCTGACCGTGATCAATGACGATCGTGTTACCGGTAAGGATTAAATTCATGGACAGTGTCACACGACCCCTATTGGTGGCTGAGACCGGTGTTCCGGTGGGAGCAGCAATGTCCAAACCTGAATGGCGGGACGATGTGGGTGCATTGTTCACATAACGGGTTTGCCCGAATTCCGTAGTGAGTCGACCTGAAACCGGCAGGAGAAACGGTTGATCATAGTAACGTTCATCCGCGCTGCTTTCCCGCGCTTTGGGGAAATAACGGGAAAATTGGGCGTAGGCAGCTTCATTACGAGTTGACGCGACGATGCTACCATGCACTGTCAGGTGTTGGATGTGAAAATCCCGGGTTTTTACGGTCAAAATACTTTCCTGAAGAGGTTCGCCTTCCAGGCCATAAGCGATCCGGTATTCACCCGGGGTAGTGCCATAATGGGTCGGCATATATGCCACATATCCGTCTTTGTAGGGATAATACTGCAACGGATGATCAAGATGCAGCTCCATCACCGGCATACCCCCCCGGGGGAGGTGGCGGGCATAAAAAGCAACCAGTTCTCCCTGCATGACCGTATCTGGGAGCTCAAAAACCGGCAGCAATTCAACAACAATGACAGTTCCCGCCTGAGTAATTGTTGCTACTCTGTCCTCTTCGTTCCATTTCACATCTGCCCCTAAAGCTTCACTAATAAAGCGTAGCGGTCCAAATGTTCTTCCGTTAATTAATGTTGCAGGAACATCAAGTTGTATATGATCACCGTTAACACGAGCCAGATTAGAATCAATATTAAGGATAACCGTGGTATGGCCCCTTTTCCCTGTAACAGTGTTTGTGTGCCCATCCCATGCTACGTCTGCCCCTAAAGCTTCAAAGATTCCTCTGATGGGGACTAAAAACCTTCCTTGGATAATTTCACCTTGCAAGGATACTTCTGATGCTTGAACGGGTGTGATGAAAAACAGAACTGCAATAAATATAAAAAATAAGCCCAACAACATCCTCTGCCTTTTTGACATTATTCTCACCCTTCCTTAAACTAATTTATGTCAACTTCTTTTCTATGGGACAGGGGGACGGGGTACCTGTCCCACTTTTTTGGCTGGTTCACTATTAAAACTGTTCCCCCTTACCCATGGGACAGGTACCCCGTCCCCCTGACCCACGCTAGTTGCTCTTAAAATAACTTATTGATTACTTTCAACAACATAAATCTTAGGCCTTTGCTCGCATAAGAAGTGTCATTAAAATTCCCGATAAGGTAGGCATCCTTTACAGGGTGATAAAACATAAAGGCCCCCGTTACACCCGCCACTCCCCATGAATTAAGCTTCTTCGGCATCAACAAGGGTACTGTCTTGACTTGCCAGATTCCGTATCCATAATCAATTCCCAGGCCATATTTTGCCCGGTCGTTCTTCATTATTTCCAGAGTTTCTTTAGTCACCAGCTGATATGCCACTAAAGCTTTCATAAATTTTAACAGGTCTTCGGTAGGCGCAACTACCCCACCCCCGGCATAGTCGATACCGGCATAGCCTTTAAGATCATTACCTTTGATGCCTTTATGATAGAATTCTGCCGTAGGATAAGGGCTGGCTTCAGTCGGCTCGGAATAATTCAGCATGTATGAGTGCTTCATCCCTAGGGGCTTGAAAATATATTGTGCCAGCACTTCATGAAAGGGCTTCCCTGTAATGGATTCAATGATTAAACCCAAGAGGTGATAATTGGTGTCAGTGTATTTAAAGCCTTTGCCTGGAGAAAAATGGGGTGTTAAATTATTTTTAGCCCAAGTGATGGCTTCCCGGGGGCCCATGTTAAAATCGGGCTCGTTAATGAGCTTCTCCAAAAGCGGCCAAAAGTTGTCATACAGGCCTGAGGTTTGATTTAACAGGTGCTTGATTTTAATCTCATCAGTATAATTTATACCTTTGTAAACATGGAGGTTCTTAGTCAGTTCCTCATCTAAATAAGCGGTCATGCTATCATTATAAGATAACTTTCCTTCTTCAAAGAGCATGCCAATCAAAGTTGCGGTAAACAATTTTCCCACACTGGCCATATAGTTGGGTTGCTCCGGGCGAGCTGGCATATTGCCAGTTGCACCTTCTGCGAGGTTGATATGAATACCTGCACTTTCTGAATGAACCAGTAAATATGCATTTTTTACTTTGGGATCTTTTTTTATCTGCTCTCTAAACGCACTCACAATGGTTGCTTCTACATTGCGATTTTTCATTCGTTCACATCCTTCTCCCCTTAAATCACTCCGGGGATGATTTTATGTTGCCCAGCAATAAAATGGAGGAGATCAGGCTGCCCACGCAAATAAACCCCCACAACACCAGCTGCGTTAGATCATCCGTAGCACCTGCCCGATAGGCCGATAAGGTGGCTGCGCTGAGGGCTACCATGTAAACGGCGCCCTTGACATTCCAGATCACCCCGAGCACGTAACCCCAGGGTTGGCTCCTCCACAGCCAGATTGCACCAAGCATACCCGGAGGGACTACCATGGACAGGTCCAGGGCCGAAATTATATTCGTGGGGTGTTCCACGGCCACAATGATCTCCGGAACCTGACCGGTAAAGAGGTAGCTCAAGGAAAGAGCGATATGAAAGCCGCCCAGCAGCAGCACAACCAGCAGCATATACCCGGCCACCCATTTCACTGGTGTGCGGGGCCTGAACCGGCCGGCAATGGCCTTGCCATCGATTGTTTTGAGGGAAAAGATCAGCGCAAATATTGACAGGGTGAACAGCACAGTGTAAACCAGGAAGAAGGCGTTGAATGCCGCGGCAAACAGGTAAAAAGCATAGTTGTACAGCACATAGGCCAGCATCCCCAGCCAGACCAGCTGGGCCCGCATGGAACCACGTTTGGCGAAGAGCAGAGCGGCGGCCATCAGCGGCACAGCCAGGGCCAGGGTAACCAGGTCATTGCCCAGCCATCCGGAGGTAACCAGGAGGTTATCGCGGTAAAGACCGTCGATTAAAAGCCCGCCCGCCGAGGCAGCCAGCATCAAGGCGACGATAACACCTGAAAGAGCATGGGCTGTTTTCAGTCCAGATTGCTGCATCGGATATCCCTCCATATTTTTAATACTGTTCAGGATCCTGCCGCCCCACCTTGGGGCTGTTGGGAGTTCGGGACGGGGGCTGGAACTACATCCCCTCTTTACTTTTCAACAACTCTGGTGAATGGATGATTGAAAATGGCGGTTTCTTTACATCTTCAGGAATTAAAATTGCATCATAAAATTTCCTTCATGATCATTTTGCCGGGCCTTTCGTACGGTCACCTTTTTACTCACTATTGTAGCCCCCATATATTCAGCAGTGACGTAACTCTTGGCCGTTATACCTGTGCCAGATTCCCTCAAACAAAGCATTCTAACTGCTTTTTTTCTTTGTGCATACATAAGTTGCCAAGAATTCATTATAATACTTTATTTCATCTAGCGTAAACCCGGCTTTTGTTAACAGACTTTCCATGATCCAGTCAAAAGTCGAATACTCTTCTTTGATATGTATTTTTGTTTCTTCAGCAATTTTGGCACCCACCTCAATTTCAAGCCTGTTTATTATTTTGTTAAAAAAACCATCATAATCTTCAACACCTGATGGAAAAACGACATCCCGTATGTATAGTCTGCCTCCGTCTTTTAACATTTTAGAGATACGTTTTAAGGCAACCATTTTCCAAAAGTCAGGCAGATGATGTAAAGCAAGTTGTGTGATTACAACATCCGCTAATTCCCCCTGATGGGTATACGTTAAAAAGCCGCCATGAACAAATTCTATATTGCTTCTCTTTCGCATTTTTGCTTTTTCATGAGCGAAATCCAGCATTGCTTTTGATACGTCTACAGCAATTACTTTTTTACAGTATTTGGACGCTTCTATTCCAAACTCTCCCGTACCCGTACCTATTTCAATAATCACCTGATCCGCCTTTAGACTAATAGAAGTTGAAATCTCCTCTAACTCTTTCTTTATATCTCTTAAATTTTGCATATCAGAATCATATTCTTCAACCATTATTTTATCCGTATAATCTACCCCAACCTGTTTTAATTCATCATAATACCAGTTATGAGCCTTACCCCCCCTGCTCATTTCAGCAACCCGGTCAGGGAAATCACAGCCAGGGCAAACAATACTGCAAACATCGTTACAAAGCTCCAGTCACCGCTTTGGATATAATAACCGGAACTGTTGATAACGTTATAAAGAAGCATGCCCAGGGAGACTAAATAGATCTTTTCACCCAACCGGTGCTTGCGGTAGAGCATTACTCCGCCAACAATCAAGAAGAATGCATTAACAAATTCCGCTACCAGGTGAAAAGCGATACTAAAAGGACTAGTAACTAATTCGGGCACCTGACTCGTGAAAAGTAACATCGTCCATATACCTATCATGGAGATGCCCACCAAAATAGCAAAACTCGCGTAAACTTTCCTGAGCAACTATATACACCTCTGCTTTAGCTATAAGATTACTAACACTTATCAACATTGCTACAGCCAAGATTTTGCTTATAAAGCCAAGAGCCATATGACCGTTAACTGTGTGGGACAGGGGGACGGGGTACCTGTCCCACTTTTTGGCTAGTTCACTATTATAACTGTTCTTTCCTTACCAATGGGACAGGTACCCCGTCCCCCTGTCCCATTAAAACTGTTCTCCCCTTACCCATGGGACAGGTACCCCCCCGTCCCCCTGTCCCATATGTACAAATTTAATTGATTATCAAATGTGATTATCACATTTATCTTGACTTATACTGCTTCCCGTGGTATGGTTAATCTCCTTCGAAGAGTAAAATAGCTCTTCCTTCCAGTCATCATTTTTTCTTAGACCAATTCATTTCTTTCCCTCCGCCTTCCAACTTTTAGCCATTTTACCCATTGCAAAATCAATGATGGCATACGTGATCCGGGTGCCTGATTTGTAGTCCATTGGGCTGGCATTTAAGCCATGCCTGGGTGGCTGATGAAATAGAATTAATTTTGTGATAACGACGGCGCTTCAGGAATAGAGG
>PWRN01000099.1 GCA_003556225.1 Syntrophomonadaceae bacterium | reverse complement strand
GTTAGCACGTTAAGTTCTTAAAGATATAAATATTAAAAAAAATAAAATCCCTGGGTGAACCAAAAAGGGTTTTTCCCATGGTTTGTAGAATCTAGTAACGTTTATTTTTCATAAAACTATCCTACCTTAAGGAGGTGCAGCTTAATGGCAGTTGATATTCAGGGGCTGACAGAAATCCGCTGGCATGCCCGGGGTGGACAGGGAGCTGTAACGGCAGCGAAAACCCTGGCCGAAATGTCCCTGGTGCGGGACATGTTTTTTCAGGCATTCCCCGAATACGGTCCAGAACGGATGGGAGCGCCCATCAGGTGCTTTAACCGCTTGAGCACAAACAAAATATCGACTTATTGTGGGATTACCAACCCCCAAATCGTGGTAGTGGTTGATCCGACGGTGATGGAAACGGTGGATGTTGCAGAAGGGATGAAAGAAGATGGCATTTTAATCATCAACACCCATTATGATCCTGCCACGATCCGGAAGAAAACCGGCGTAGAAGGCAAAAAAATCTATACCGTTGACGCCACGCACATCTCTTTAGACGCCCTGGGCCGCTTCATGCCGAATATTCCCATGCTGGGCGCATTGTTAAGTGTTACGGGGCTCTTGAGCAAGGAAGACGCCATCGAATTCCTCAAGTCTTCCTTCGGCAAAAAATTTCCCCAGAAAGTCGTCGACAACAACATCGTCGCCCTGGACAGAGCATACGAGGAGGTGAAGGGAGAGTGAGCTGGGATATTTCAAATATCGGACAATGGACATGGAAAGAACATCCTCCCGGCGCTGTGATCAAAGACCCGGGAAATTCCAGGCAGTTCAAAACCGGGGGCTGGCGAACCCTGCGCCCCATACGTGATGAGGAAATTTGTAACCAGTGCCTGATCTGCTACATGTTTTGCCCGGACAGCGCCATTAAAGCAGCAGGAGAAAAGATCACCACGTTCGATTTGGATTTCTGCAAAGGTTGCGGGATCTGTGCCGAAGAGTGCCCCCAAAATGCGATCGAAATGGTCGATGAGTCAAAAGCACAGGAAGCAGTGGAATAAAACTGCTATGACGAAAGGAGGTAGGGATTTATGGTTATTGCAAAGAGTAACACCCTTGCCCTGCAGGGCACTGAAGCCGTCGCACTGGCCATGAAACAGATTAACCCCGACATGGTCGCCGCATACCCCATTACGCCGCAGACAGAAATCGTGCAGGGGTTCTCCCAGTTTGTCGCCGATGGCGAAGTAGATACCCACCTGGTAAACGTGGAAAGTGAACACAGCGCCATGAGCGCATGTATCGGTGGTGCTTCTGCAGGTGGACGAGTGATGACGGCAACTTCATCGCAAGGCTTGGCCTTGATGTGGGAGCTTTTATACATTGCTTCAGGACTGCGCCTTCCCATGGTGATGCCCAATGTAAACCGCACGCTTTCCGCACCGATTAACATTCACTGTGATCACAGCGACAGCATGGGTGCCCGCGATGCCGGATGGATCCATCTCTTCTCAGAAAACGCCCAGGAGGCCTACGACAACACCTTGCAAGCGGTGCGTATTTCCGAGCATCCCCAGGTGCGCCTGCCCGTGATGGTCCTTCTGGACGGGTTTATCATCTCTCATTCTTTGGACCGCATGGAATCCCTGGAAGACAGCACAGTCAAAGAGTTTGTCGATGTCTTTAAACCCGAATTTTCCTTGCTCGATGCCAAGACACCAACCTGCATCGGGGCTTTTGATGGACTATACGGGTATTTCTTCGAATTTAAGCGCCAGCAGGAAGAAGCGATGAGAAACGCTTTTCAGGTTGTCAAGGATGTGGGCAAAGAGTATGGAGAGCTTACCGGTCGGCCATACGGTGTCTTTGAAGCCTTTGGCCTGGAGGATGCGGAGTTCGCCATCATTGTGCTGGGTTCTGCAGCCGGTACTGTGCGACACGAGGTCGAATGTATGCGCTCCCGGGGAATCCCCATCGGTATGATCAAGCTACGGCTTTTCCGTCCCTTCCCGGCCAACGAGCTGATTGAAGCCGTTTCCCACCTGAAAGCCGTTGCCGTTTTCGACCGTTCGGATACGTTCGCCGGGGGAATGGGTGGCCCCGTTTTTACTGATTTGCGCTCGGCCTTATACGAATCAGAAAAGAAACCTCTCATGGTTAACTATATTTACGGCCTGGGTGGGCGAGACCTTCCCGTGGAACTGATTAACAAGGCAGCAACCGAGTTGGAACAAGTTGCCCAAAGCGGACAGGTTAAGGAAAAAATCAACTACCTGGGTTTAAAAGAATAGGAGGTGAATATCTTGTCAACTAAATTAAAAGACCTGGTGCAAAAACCTGAACTTCTCTCGGGAGGGCATCGCATGTGTGCGGGCTGCGGGGGACCTATCGCCGTTCGCCAGGTGCTTATGGGTGCACCTGAAGGGAAAAAGTTGGTTATCGCAAACCCCACCGGCTGCCTGGAAGTTTCCACCACGATTTACCCCTATACATCCTGGAACACCTCTTTTATTCACTGCGGCTTTGAAAATGCCGCCGCTACCCTCAGCGGCGCGGAGGCGACCTACAATTCGCTGAAGATGCAAGGGAAAATAGAGGATGATTATAACTTCGTCGTGTTTGGAGGAGACGGGGGAACATACGACATCGGTTTTCAGTCCCTCTCCGGCGTACTGGAACGGGGGCACCGTATGGTCTACGTTTGCTACAACAACGAAGCCTATATGAATACGGGGATCCAGCGCTCCAGCGCCACCACCCTGGGCGCCTGGACAACGACCAGCCCCCACGGGAAAGAAAGCAGCGGCAAACCGCAGCACCGCAAGGACCTGACGGCCATCGTCGCAGCACACAACATCCCTTACGTGGCCCAGGCCTCCATCAGCCACTGGCGCGATTTGGTACGCAAGGCCCAGAAAGCTTTTTCCGTGGACGGTCCCGCCTTTATCAACGTGATGGCGCCCTGCCACCGCGGTTGGCGCTACCCCATGGAAAAAACCGTGGAACTGGCCAAGTTAGCCGTGCAGACTTGCGTCTGGCCCCTCTACGAAGTGGAAAACGGCCAGTGGAACCTGACCACCAAAGTGCGCAACAAGAAACCGGTGGAAGAATACATGAAGTTACAGGGTCGTTTCGGCCATCTTTTTAGAAAAGACGGGGACAGGGAAGTCCTGGACAAGATCCAGGAATTCGTGGATCACGAGTGGAAAAAACTGCTGCGCATGTGCGGTGAAGAAGAAGAATAAAAGTCGTATCTCAAGCCTGAAGCATCACGTTTCGCGCGAATCGAACGGGACCTTGCCTGGACTAATCCGGGTAAGGCCCCGTTTTTTATCTTGTCTCTTGATCTTGTCTCTGGCATATCTTTTGTTGCGGAACATCCATCGGTCCTTAGAACAGTGGGGCTATTTTAGGAAACCGGCGCTTTATCCAATAAACCGCTTGATCTCCTGCCAGAGCTCTTCCGGTCGAAAAGGCTTGGTCATATAAGAATCAGCTCCCGCCTGCATGGCCCGCTCTTTGTCTTCTTCGGCCGTTTTGGCGGTCAAGACCACGATGGGAATGTGCCTGGTTTCTTCCATTACCTTCAACTGCTGACATATTTGGAATCCATTCACCTTGGGTAGCATCAAATCCAGCAAAATCAAATCCGGCCGTTCCTTGATTGCGACATCCAGGGCTTTTTCGCCGTCTTCAACGACGACCACGGCATAATCAGCCACTTCCAGGCACGTTTTCACACCCAGAATAATGTTTTTTTCGTCCTCGATGAGCAGTATTTTTTCTGCTTTCTTCATCCCTCGTCCCTCCTTTCAAAAATCCCTGAACACAGGAACAGAAAAGGTAAAGGTGGCGCCTTGACCGGGTTCGCTCTCCACCCAGATTTCTCCGCCGTGGGCTTCCACGATATCTTTGCAAATGGCCAAGCCCAGGCCGGCACCTCCACTGGAATAATTTTGGTCTTCACCCTGCACAAACTTTTCAAAAATCTGTTCGTGATGCTCGGAAGCAATCCCCTTGCCTGTATCCGTAACGGAGAAAAATAAACGGGTGCCCTTACTTCTCGCTTTAACTGTAATGCTGCCCCCTCGATCGGTGTAACGCAGGGCATTGCTTACCAGGTTCGTGAGCACCCAGATAATTTTTGTCACATCGGCCCTGGCCATGGGTAAATCTGGAGGTACGCTGGTAATCAGCTCGATTTCTCTCTTCTCTGCCTGCAGTTTCAACGTGCCCAGGGCGGCCTGGATCATTTTTTCTGCGTCGGCCTCTATCATCTCCATGGAAATAGCGCCCGCTTCCATGCGGGAAAGGTCCAGGAGATTATCAGCCAGGCGCAGGAGACGACTGCAATCCTGCTCGATGGCATCCAGGATTTCCTCTCCCTTGGGCGTCAATTCCGCCAGCTGCCCCATTTTCATCATACCTGCACCCATGAGGATAGAGGTTAGTGGTGTGCGAAATTCATGAGAGACCGTCGCAAAAAAGTCCGTTTTCAACTGTTCAATTTCTTTTAACATGGTAACATCGGACATGACCGTTAAAACATTTTGCAGTTCCCCTTCAAAGGTCACCAGCGGCACCATGGATACTTTAAAAAAACACTTCCGCCCTTTGACGTCACGAATGATCGTGGAGTTTTCAAAGGTCAGCCTGGGTGGACGGCAGAGCATCACCGTTTCTTCCAGCAGGGAGATCATTTGCGGAGCGTCTGCCACCTCCTGAAAGAATTGGCCCCGAACCTGATCGGATGAAACGCCGAAAATGAACTCGGCCTGCTGATTCAGGTCAACCACCTTATGGGTTATATCTGTTAAAAGCACTGCTTCAGGCAGTTCATCAAATATCTTCTGGTAAAACGTCATTTTCACCCCAGGCCTTCAAGAAATCCGTTGTTTTCCATGGCAACAAACCTTATTATATCATCACCCATGGATTTTTTAAATGACCACGACGAGAACCCCCCACGCTTAACGTTTCTCCAGGGGGAAACCAGGGGCCAGCCAGCCTGGGCTTTGCCGCTTGAAGGATAAGCCTGATCCTGGAAGGCTTAAATCTGTTTGTCCATGGCGCGCAAGAAATCTAAATAAGATTTTCCCTCTTCGATAAAACCAAAAACTTCGCTGACCAGTACAGTATTGGGACAGTTGATCAGCCTCTGCAGCCCAGAAAAGTCGATGTTTCCGCGTCCCGGTGGAAGATGTTCGTCTTCCTCGCCGCGGTTATCATGGATGTGCAGGTGAACCAGGTGCTCTCCCAGCGCTTCAATCCAGCGGTCGATGGTATCGTGAGAAAAGATGTGGGCATGCCCGGTATCAAGGCAGGCTCCAAACCCGGGATTTCGAAAATGCCGCAATAGATCGAGTATGTGGTCCGGGTTGGGATCCCAAACATTCTCCAGCACGATGGCCATCTCATGTGCCTGGCAATAAGGCAGAAAATCATCCCAAAAGGAAATCATGTTTTTCAGCCAACTGCTTGGGTATTCCGGGTAACGCATCAGGGGATTGTAGCAGGAATGAAGGACCATCCTTTCACAGCCCAGGGCCTGGCCAAAATGCAGCGCCTGGGTGAAGCGACGGCGGGCCAAATTTTGGACTTCCCGATCCATGCTGCTGGAAATCATTTCTTTATAGGGCCCGTGGAGAGACAAGGTTCCATGGAAATCGCTCAAAAGTTTCCTATACTGCGCCACCAGGGTATCGCCGTGAAAGTCCAGGTTATCGGGAAAGGCAAAATCCTGAATCTCCAGGTGATCAAAGTGCTCCAGGTAAAAGGTGGGTTCTTTCGCAATGAGGTCAAAAAAAATGCCGCTGCCTTTTTTCATGGGAATTTGCCTTTCCATGCCAGATCTTTGATGATATCACAGGTAGATCTCCAGATACTGCATGCTGAAACTTGTTCATCTTAAAGGCTGCTGAGGGCTTGCTCCAGCTCGCTTAAATTGGGGCAGGCGTATGTCCGGTGACAGTTTTTCTCATACTTGTAGATGATACTGTCCCCCGTGTTCCAGGACTTTTTGTCTTCCGGGTTAAACCAGTACGTCCGCTTAACTTTTCCTGAAATCTTAGCCAGGATTTCCTCTTCCCCGACATGCCAGTTGTTGCGGGCATCGCCGAAGATCAGCAGGTAAGATTGGGGAGAAAGATCCTTTCCGTAGCGGTCCCAAAAGGACTTTAAGCTGTTCCCGTAGTTGGTCCTCCCTTCCTGGACGACCCGGGCATGATGCAGCACCGTTCCCCGCAGCGCATAGGGTTTCTCCCGGCGCAGCAAGCCGGTGATCTCATCCAGTTCATCCACGAAAGCAAAGCTCCGCACACGGCGGAAAAACCGCTCCAGGGAGTGGACCAGGGCCAGGGAAAAATAGCTAAACTCCCAAACGGAAGTAGAAACATCGCACAAGGCAAAAATTACCGGTTTCTCCCGGACCCTGCGGCAGGTAAACAGATCCAGGGGGATCCCGCCCGTAGAAAGGCTTTGCCGGAAGGTCCGCCGGTAGTTGATCGTGCCAGTAAGCTGCTTGGTGCGCTTCTTAATCATGCGAGAGACCAGCCTCTTGGCCACAACGGGCAGCAATTGCTCCAGGGCGCTTAACTCCTCGGATGTCAAAGAAACAAAATGTTTATCCAGCAGCTCCCGGGGCAACCAGCGGGTCCGGGCTTGCATGGGACGTTTTTCGGGCGTTTCCGCTCCGGCGTGAACCTTCTCGCTCTCCTCCAGACCTTCAGCATCGGAGTTTTCTGCTCCAGCCCCGGAGCCTCCCGCATCACCCAGGGCCAGGACCGCTGCCCGGTCCGGATCCTCGCCGGAAGCAAGGAATGCAAGCTTTTCAGGCATCATCCCCCGAAAATGCCGGGTATAGACCTTGTTAAAGATCTGATCATAGAGGTGATCTTTCACCAGGGTCGCGTAGAGAGTAGTATAGTATACCTCTTCCACGTCCCAATCCACCAGCTGCAGGGCGCGGTAACACTGCACCAGCTCATCAGGGCTCAAGGGAAGACCTTCTTCTCGCAAATCACCGGCGAAACGGTGGATCATCTTGAAAATGGACATAACCTCTCTCCCACCTCGGTTTTCCAGTCGTCCTTCAACAGGCGAAATGCCTTCCACCTGCGCTCACTTACCGCCAGCTGCGACCCGGGCCGGCATTTTTAAACATGATACCTCGATCCGTAATTACCAGGCCGTTGCTTGCCTTTTCCACGTCTTCCTGGTACTTGGGCAGCACATTAACTGTTTCTTCAAATATTTCCCGGTCCAGGTCTTCTCGGGCTAACCAGACCAGCGAAGCTGCCCAGTCAATGGTTTCCGCCACACTGGGCGGCTTCTTCAAATCCAGCTTGCGCAGCTCCTGGATCAACTTGATCACTTTTTCTCGCAAGCCCTCCTGCAGGCCTGGGACCTTTAATTCCAGGATGCGTTTTTCCAACTCCGGGGAGGGAAAAGTAAGGTAGAGATAGAGGCATCGCCTTTTCAAGGCCTCGGAAAGTTCCCGGGTCGCATTCGAAGTAAGGAAGACAAAAGGGATATGGCGGGCGCGATACGTGCCCATTTCCGGCAATGTGACCTGGTACTCGGAGAGAAGTTCCAGGAGCATGGCTTCGAACTCAAAATCCACTTTATCGATCTCATCAACCAGCAGGACGTTTTGCCTATCGCTGGCAATAGACTGGAGCAGGGGCCGGGCCAGCAGATAGGCTTCTGAAAAGATTTCCTGCTCCAGCTCTTTTACATCTGCTCCATCTTTCATTTTGGCGCTGGCCTGGATATGCAGCAGCTGCTTCTTGTAATTCCACTCGTAAAGAGCCCGGGCTTCGTCAATCCCTTCGTAACACTGCAGCCGGATCAGCTCCAGGCCCCTGGCCTGGCTGAAAGCCTGGGCCACAGCGGTCTTTCCCACGCCGGCCGGGCCTTCAATTAAGATCGGCTTCTGCATCACTTCTGCCAGGTAAAGGATCGTCGCTACGCGATGATCGCAAATATAGCCGGCTTCATACATCTCCTCCATGATTTCCTTCATTTTCTCTTTCACGATCTGTCACCAACTTTCATCGGAACAAGCCGCCGGAACAGGGTCTGCCGCAAAGCCTCAAGCCCAACGTCCTGCAACCGCAAAGTGAGCCATGCATGCACGGGCCTGCAGGCACAAACCAAACCGCTGGCCCAATGCGTATTCCTTCACTCAATTCTTTTTCGGGCCAAAGAACTCCTTTTTCGCCCAGGAATTCGTTTCGGCAATTTCCCGCCCGTTAAGCCTGGTAGAAGTTCTCTCAGGTTCCGCCTCTCCGGCGCCAAAGTCTTAAGCCTCTTCCTCTTCCATAAACCGCTTGCGGTAATTTTCAATGGCCTGGCGCAGCGCCTTTGTCCCCAGGTTGGAGCAATGCTCCTTGGGCTCGGGCAGCCCGCCCAGGGCCCTGCTTACATCCGCTTCCGTAATCTGCAACGCCTCATCCAGCGTTTTCCCTTTTGCCCGCTCCGTCAAGACGCTGCTTGTCGCAATTGCCGCCGGACAACCGAAGACTTCAAACTTGATCTCGGAAATGCGATCATCTTCCACGCAGATATAAATCCGCAGGTAATCTCCGCAATCAGGATCTCCCGTCGTTCCCACGCCGTCTGGCCTGGGTATTTTCCCGGCATTTCGAGGGTTTAAAAAATGTTTCATCACCAGGGGCGTATACATCACATTCCCTCCTTTGATCGCATCAAATCCCCTGCCCCTTTTTCATCTTTCCCGACATTAACAGGGGTATTGGTATCTGGCTACTTTACTATTATGACATGAAAAGCGTTGCATTTGAATCTGCACGAATAAATTTTACCCTGGTGATCAGGCTTGCTCAGGAAATCATTTCTTGTTTCGCTCCTTTCTTCTTGATTCTCTCCTTTCCATCAACCACGAAATTCGCGACAACTTATGCCTGATTGTGCGGGGCTCCAGACCGCCTCAAAAACGCCTCACTGCGCTCACTGAAACATTACATGCTCGAACGTTTTAGATTGACAAATCAATCTGTGTATAGTATTCTAATTTTATAATGATTGCAAGAATTGATTGATTATCAACTATGAGAGCAAGGTCAAAGATGAAAATTTCATTTGATGACCCCTCAACTGCATTGATCAGCAGGAAGGTCCGCCCCTCCTACCAGCGCATCAAAGTATTAGAGTATTTGATCAAAAACCAATGCCATCCCACGGTCGACCAGATATTCCAAGACCTGCAAGGGGAAATTCCCACTTTATCAAAATCCACTATTTATAACACCTTAAAACTATTTGCTGCAGCCGGCTTGATCAGGGTCATCACCATCGAAGAAAATGAAACTCGCTATGACATTCTCACCGAAGATCATGGGCATTTTAAATGCGAAAAGTGTGGGGCAATCTATAATTTCGCCGTAGATGTTGATGCGCTGGCCACGGGAGACTTGACCGGCTTTAAGGTGATGGAAAAGAACGTATACTTTAAAGGCATTTGTCCAAAATGCCTTTAAAATATAAATCCAATTGAGGAAAAGGAGTGAACTGTATGAGTGAAGAAGGCAAATGTCCGGTAACGGGCAGAACGAAAAATCCCGCTACACGGGGTGGCCCTTCAAACAGGGATTGGTGGCCTGATCGCTTAAATCTCAAGATTCTCCATCAGCATTCGGACCTGAGCAACCCCATGGGTAGAGATTTCAACTATGCCGAGGAATTTAAAAAGCTTGACCTGGCGGCCGTGAAGCAAGACTTGTATGACTTGATGACCGACTCACAGGATTGGTGGCCTGCCGATTACGGGCACTACGGGGGGCTTTTCATCCGCATGGCCTGGCACAGCGCCGGCACCTACCGCATGGGTGACGGCCGCGGCGGCGCCGGCTCGGGTTCTCAAAGACTTGCACCGCTAAACAGCTGGCCCGATAATGCCAACTTAGACAAAGCCCGGCGTTTGCTCTGGCCCATTAAGCAGAAATACGGGAAAAAGATTTCCTGGGCCGACCTGATGGTTCTGGCCGGAAACTGTGCCCTGGAGTCGATGGGTTTTAAAACATTTGGTTTTGCCGGCGGTCGCGAAGACGTCTGGGAACCTGAAGAGGATATTTACTGGGGTTCCGAAGATGAGTGGCTCGGCGACGAACGTTACAGCGGCGATCGGGAGCTTGAAAATCCGCTAGCTGCCGTACAGATGGGCCTTATTTATGTCAACCCTGAAGGGCCAAACGGTGAGCCCAATGCCCTGGCGTCCGGTCAAGACGTGCGCGAAACCTTTGCCCGGATGGCCATGAACGATGAAGAAACCGTGGCCCTGGTTGCCGGGGGACACACATTCGGCAAATGCCACGGTGCCGCCGAGGATTCCCACCTGGGTCCGGAACCCGAGGGTGCCGGCCTGGAAGAACAGGGGCTGGGCTGGAAGAATCGTTACGGCAGCGGCAAGGGCGACGATACGATCACCAGCGGTATCGAAGGAGCCTGGACGCCAAACCCCATCAAGTGGGACAACAGCTATCTTGAAGTTCTCTTTAAATATGACTGGAACCTGGTCAAGAGCCCTGCCGGAGCCTGGCAGTGGGTGCCGGTTGATCCCGACGAGGAAGACCTGGCGCCAAAGGCCCACGATCCTGCGAAAAAGGTCACCACGATCATGACCACGGCAGACCTTTCCCTGAAGCTGGACCCGATCTACAGGCCCATCGCCAAGCGATTCCTGGAGAACCCGGATGAGCTAGCCGATGCCTTTGCCCGCGCCTGGTACAAACTGACCCACCGTGATATGGGTCCAATCTCACGCTATCTTGGCCCGGAGGTTCCCGCAGAAGAACTGATCTGGCAGGACCCGGTGCCCGCTGTCGATCATGAACTGGTCGACGAACAGGACGTGGAAAACCTCAAGGCTAAGATTCTTGACGCCGGGTTGTCCATTCCCGAACTGGTTTCCACAGCCTGGGCCTCAGCCTCCACCTTCCGGGGTTCTGATAAGCGCGGCGGAGCCAACGGAGCGCGCATCCGCCTGAAACCGCAGAAGAACTGGCCCGTTAACCAACCGGAACAGCTGGAAAAAGTGCTGCAGGCGCTGGAGAAAATCCAGGACGAGTTCAACGGGGCCCAAGCGGGCAACAAGAAGGTTTCCCTCGCCGACCTGATCATCCTGGCTGGCTGCGCAGGCATTGAGAAAGCAGCGAAAAATGCCGGCTTTGAAGTTACTGTGCCTTTTGCCCCGGGTCGCACCGATGCCTCGCAGGAACAGACAGATGTAACGGCATTCGCCGTTCTCGAGCCGAAAGCCGATGGCTTCCGCAACTTCAGTAAAGCCAAATACGCCGTCACCGGAGAGGAAATACTTGTCGATCGCGCCCAGCTGCTGGGCCTGACCGCCCCCGAGATGACCGCGCTGATCGGCGGCATGCGGGTCTTAAACGCCAATTACAACAAGTCGCAACACGGCGTATTCACGAAAAACCCCGAAAGCCTGACCAACGACTTCTTTGTCAACCTTCTTGACATGGGGACAGTATGGCAGGCAACAGCAGAAGACGAGGACGTTTACGAAGGGCGGGACCGCCAATCGGGTGAACTGAAGTGGACAGGAACCCGCGTTGACCTCATCTTCGGGGCAAACTCCGAGTTAAGGGCAATCGCTGAAGTCTACGCAAGCGATGACGCTCAAGAGAAATTCGTTGGTGATTTTATCAGCGCCTGGACCAAGGTGATGAACGCCGACCGTTTTGACCTGGCCTGAAGGGCTGCATAAGCGATTTTTGAGGCTTTGAGTTTGCTAACTATGCGCACCTTATTTCCGTTTCATGGTTTGCCTTTCTTCAATGCAACATGCACACCCCCTGATACACGTAACATGTGGGGTGTGCATACTTTTTATTTGGAACGCTGTGCTTGGAGAAAACTTTCCCCTTTTTGCCTGCTTGATTCAAGCCTTATATCCACGCCTTAAACATGAAAACCCCTGATCTACAAGGGATTTTCATTGTATCAAAATTTTAGAGTGTCTTAAGTACAAAAACAGCCCCCTGCCCACGCAGTGCGCCGGGGGGCAGCAGGTTGCCTGTAACTTATGTTTTTCTAACGCCATAAGGCCTCTTGGCCCTGGGCTGACCAATCACCTCGGAGGCTACTATCCCCAGGGGGAGTTTCTCGCCTATCAATAGCTCTCTAAGCCCTCTTTCGAATTTCCCGGTGCTTTTCGTTAGTTTATATCCTTTTTTCTTGCCCCCACGCCTTGTTGACAGCCGTCTGCTTTAAAACCTGGAGATCTATTTATCTTGCCCATCTCCATTATTAGTATCAGCCCCCATTTTGGAGATGTAGTCCCGCATCTGGGTATCCGATTGAATGTTTTTCATGTTGTAATAATCCATCACACTTAGATTTCCTTCCCGCAGTGCCTGGGAAAGAGCCTTAGGTACTTCTGCTTCTGCTTCCACGACTTTGGCCCTCATCTCCTGGACGAAAGCTGCCATCTCCTGCTCCTTGGCTACGGCCATGGCCCGCCTCTCTTCAGCCTTAGCCTGGGCAATGCGCTTGTCGGCTTCGGCCTGGTCAGTCTGCAGCTGGGCACCGATATTTTTGCCCACATCTACGTCAGCGATATCGATGGAGAGGATTTCGAAAGCCGTGCCTGAATCCAGACCTTTGTCAAGTACGGTCTGCGAAATGGCATCAGGACTTTCCAGCACTTCTTTATGGTTTTTGGCAGAACCGATGGTAGAAACCATTCCTTCACCTACACGGGCGATGATTGTTTCTTCTCCTGCTCCTCCAACCAGGCGTTCTATGTTTGCCCTTACCGTTACCCGGGCCCTGGCCTTGAGTTCAATGCCGTCGCTGGCTACGGCAGCCACAACGGGTGTTTCGATAACCTTTGGGTTGACGCTCATCTGGACAGCCTCTAAGACATCCCGACCAGCCAGGTCGATGGCAGCAGCTCTCTCAAAGCCTAGCTCGATATTGGCCCGCTGGGCTGCGATCAGGGCATCGACCACCCTGTTTACGTTTCCCCCTGCCAGGTAATGCCCTTCCAGCTTATTCACGTTAAGCTCCAGCCCCGCCTTGGTTGCCTTGATTAAAGGTTCCACCACTTTGGCTGGGATAACCCGGCGCAATCTCATCCCTATTAAGGTAACTAGCCCAACATGTGCTCCGGATGCCAGGGCAGCAATCCATAACCTTAAAGGAATGAAACTGAGTATCACAGAAAACCCAATTACGATAATAACCAATAAAACTAAAAGAGGTAAAATTTCTCCCATAAGCTGATTCTCCTTTTCTTGACAAAATAAGGCTATGTATATATTATCAGATTATCAAATGAAATGCTTAGTAATCTATTAGCAATCTACTCATTTTTTCACTTATAAAGATGGAACTGGCTTGACGATGATGATGCCAGCAGCAGGAATTACCATGAATATTGCCGAATATGTTAAATTCATACAAATTTAAAGGAGAAAAAGGGCATGACGTCCGGAAAAACCAACCGTTTGCCCGGAGAGACACCTCCGGACGCTTTTGCTGACCAAGAGGTTATTACTCCAAAAGCAGAAACACCGCAGACGGACTTTCTCACCATCGGCATCGGAGCTTCAGCTGGAGGGTTGGAGGCCCTGGAACTCTTCCTGAGGAACGTTCCGGAAAAAAGCGGCATGGCTTTTGTGATTGTTCAGCACCTGGACCCGACGCGCAAGGGTTTCCTGGTAGATCTTCTCAAGCGAACGACCACCATGCCGGTCTTACAGGTCGAGGAAGAAACCTCCGTCCAGCCGGACTACGTCTATCTAATCCCGCCAAACAAGGATATGTCTCTTTTGCATGGGGTGCTGCACCTTTTTGAGCCGACAGCGCCCCGCGGCCTACGCCTGCCCATAGATTTCTTTTTTCGCTCTCTGGCCGCTGACCGGCAGCAGCGAGCCATCGGCGTTATCCTCTCAGGGATGGGTACCGACGGCACGCTGGGCCTTAAGGCCATCAAAGAAAAAGGAGGCGAGGTCTTCGTCCAGGACCCGGCTCAGGCAAAATTTAGCGGCATGCCCAAAAGCGCCGTCGCCACCGGCCTGGTCGATGTTACGGCCCCGGCGGAAGAGCTGCCCTTAAAAATTATCGCCTTACTTAAACACAAACCCCTGGTGGCGAAGTCCGAAGCAGGCAAGGGGGACGAAGACCAGCGTGCCATCGACAAGATTATGATCCTCCTGAGAGCGGAAACAGGCCATGATTTTTCCCTCTACAAGAAGTCCACTGTCTACCGCCGCATCGAACGGCGCCTGGGCATCCATCAGATTGACGATCTCGAAACCTATATCCGCTTCCTGCAGGAGAATCCTCAGGAACTGCAAGTGCTCTTCAAGGAGCTCCTGATCGGAGTCACCAGCTTTTTCCGTGACCCGGAAGCGTGGGAGCAGCTGAAAGAGCAGGCTATCCCGGAGCTTTTTCACGGGCGCACCCCTAATCAACCACTGCGGGCGTGGGTGCCAGGCTGCTCCACAGGAGAGGAAGCTTATTCCCTGGCCATTATTTTCAAAGAGGCGCTGGAACGCACCAAACCTACCGCAAACTTCTCCCTTCAGATCTTCGCCACCGACCTTGACCGTGATGCGATTGAAAAAGCCCGCCAGGGTTTCTATCCGGACAACATTGTGGCAGACGTTTCCTCAGAACGATTGGGCCGCTTTTTCATTAAAGAGGAACACGGCTATCGGATCGCAACAGAGATGAGGGATATGGTTGTTTTTGCCCCCCAAAATGTCATCATGGATCCAGCTTTTACCAAAATGGACATTTTGAGCTGCCGCAACCTGCTCATCTACCTCACTCCTGAGCTGCAGAAAAAGCTTTTGTCACTTTTTTACTACAGCTTAAATCCAGGCGGGATCTTGTTTCTGGGTAGTGCAGAGACCATCGGCAACTTGACTGAGCTTTTTGAACCACTGGAAGAAAAATCACGGGTATACCGCCGTTTGAAGTCCATTTTGCATACGGATTTGTTCGAATTTCCTCCACCGGCATATCGCTTTCCGCCCGGTGCGAAAGAATTTGCAATAGCTCAGCCGAAGACACAAAAGCATGTTGAAAACCTCGAGGAGATCGCCAACCAGTTGATCCTACAACGCTACGCTCCTGCTGCCGTGCTGGTCAGCGACAAAGGCGACATTCTCTATACCAGTGGGCGAACAGGCAAATATTTGGAGCCGGCAGCCGGCAAGGCCAACTGGAACATTTTTGCCATGGCCCGCGAAGGGTTGCGTTACAACCTGAGTAAATCCTTTCAGAAAGCAGTCCGCCAAAACAGCACCATCACACTTAAAAACGTAAACGTGGTTACTAACGGCAAGAAACAGCTAGTAGATGTCACCATCCAGCCGCTGGCAGAGCCGGAAACGCTGCGGCGCCTGGCCATGATCGTTTTTACAGATGTAAGAATGTCCGCTGAACCGAAAACTCCGCATAAGACCAGGCACACACCTGGTCTTAGCAGCCGGGAGTCGGAACTGGAGTTGGAGCTGGAGCAATCCCGCCTAGAGCTGCAGAACTTACGTAAAGAGATGCAGTCCTCCCAGGAAGATCTCTTATCCGCCTACGAGGAACTCCAGTCCACTAACGAGGAACTGCAGTCCACCAACGAGGAAATAACCACCTCCAAGGAAGAACTGCAGTCCTTAAACGAAGAATTGCAAACGGTTAACTACGAACTACAAACAAAGTTAGATGAGCTGTCTCGGGCGAATAATGACATGAAAAATCTGCTGGAAAGTACAGACATCGCCACCTTGTTCCTGGATAACACTCTCTGCGTAAGACGTTTTACCGCCCAAACAACCAAAATCATCAAGTTGTTACCGGGCGATGTGGGACGGCCCATCACTGACATTGTCTCCGACCTGATCTACCCGGAACTGGCCGAAGATGCCTGGGAAGTACTGCGAACGCTGGCATTTACGGAAAAATCCGTCACCACCCGTGACGGACGTTGGTTTAAAGTGCGGATCATGCCCTATCGCACCCTTGAAGACAAAATTGACGGCCTGGTAATCACCTTTACAGATACCACCGAATCCAAGAAGCTGGAGACTGCTCTACGGCAGACCCAGGCCGATTTGGAAAAACGTATAGTGAATAAGGATAGGGAACTGAATGGGACCAAGAAGAGACTGCAGTCTGATCTGCAGCAGAAAAAGAAGGAGAAAGGCTCCGCTACAACACCGAAACCTGACGAAACACCGGAGGCACCTTCATGAGAAAAGGACACAACAGGCCGACGGAAGAACTGCGCCGCCGGGCAGAGAAACGTTTGCAAAAAATTAAACAAAAAGTAACTATTTCCTCCAAACCGGCGGAATTGGAACGGCTCGTCCACGAGCTTGAGGTGCACCAGATTGAGTTAGAGATGCAAAACGAGGAACTACTGCAGGCACGCTCAGAACTGGAGGCATATCTTAGTAAATACACCGACCTTTACGACTTCGCTCCCGTAGGCTATTTCACCCTGGATCCAAACGGCTTGATCCGGCAGGCTAACTTGACCGGAGCACGCATGCTCGGGGTAGAGCGCTCCCGTTTGGCAAACCAGCACTTCGGCCGCTTCGTCATTGCTGATTACCGGCCTGCAATTGCCCCCTTCCTGGCAAAAGTATTTCAAAGCCATTCCCAGGAAACCTCTGTGCTTGAGCTGCAAAAAGAGGGGGGCGGAAAGTTCTTTGTGTACGTTGAAGCCAGGGTCTCCGAGGAGGGGCGGGAATGCCACATCGCCTTGATAGACATCACGGCGCAAAAACAGGTTGAAGACGCGCTGCGGGAAAGCGAGCAAAAATACCGCGCCTTGTTTGAAACCATGTCGCAGGGTGTAGTGCATCAGGCGCCGGATCGCAAAATCATTTCCGCCAACCCCGCAGCCGAACGTATCCTGGGCTTATCAATCGAACAAATAAAGGGAAAAACATGGACAGACCTCCGCTGGCGGGTCATCCATGAGGATGGATCAGACTTCCCGGAGGAGACACACCCTTCCATGGTAGCCCTTCGCACCGGCAAAGCAGTGCTGGGTGTGGTCATGGGGTTGTTTTTACCAAATGCTGACGGTTATTTATGGCTCAACATCAACGCGGTGCCACAGTTTTTGCCCGGTGAAGATAGGTCATTCCAGGTCTTTGTAACTTTTGAGGATATTTCTGACCACAAGCGCCTGGTGGTATACAACAAGCTTACCACCAGAGAGAAAGAGGTTTTCAAACTGTTGGTTAAAGGCCTCACCCGTCAAATAATCGCGGAAACCTTGGACATAAGCTCAAAAACCGTGGACAAACACAGGGAGAACCTGATGGAAAAGCTTAATCTATATACAATAGAGGGACTTGTGCAGTTTGCCAGGCTGCTCGGATTGGTGGAATACTGACATATTTATCTAAGAAACCCTGCATGCTTTCTAGAAAAGGTTCCAGGTATATATCGGTAATAAAGGTGGTTTTTTTCCCCCTCTTCTCCTTCCTAACATTCTCCCAAGGTATCTGTGTTGTTCTTTATTTGATAAAACGCAAAAACCTTTCGGAAGTGAAAGCCATATACTGCAAGGGTTACAGCTTCAGGGAAAAAACGGGGATGTTTTAGCAAAGTTTTTAGCAACAACACCCAATATGATAGTCTGCCCTTCTCTAAAATTCCCAGGTAAAAAGAAGCTTTAAACAGCGCCTTTAGATAGCACAAATTGAGCTCATGTGTCGTTAGGCGCTTTCTTAAAGGTTTAAATTCTTTAAAAAATTCTAAAACTCGCCTGTTAAAAAAAGCCGGGTCATAAATAGTGGTTACAATTTTTTCGTACCCTTTCATCAAGTCACTGTAATTCATTTTAGGGACAAAATTTAAAGTAAAGTCTGTATTACTATCTGATGTATTCGGCAAAAGCCTGCCTTCCCTCTGCATGCGCTCATACAGCTTTGACCCCTTAATTGCATTAAGCATGCCCACCATTGCTGTAACTATACCGCTCTGCTGAATAAAGTTTATCTGGGAATCAAAGATAGAGGATGGATCGTTATCAAAACCTACAATAAAACCAGCAGATACTTGCATTCCATGGTTATGGATTTTTTTTACGGAATCTACCAGGTTTCGGTGAACGTTATGATTCTTGTTGCATTCCTTGAGGCTTCCTTCATCCGGCGTCTCAATGCCTACAAAAACTTCTATGAAACCGGCTTTTTTCATCATCTCCAGCAGCTCATCATCATCAGCCAGGTTGATGGAGGCTTCCGTTATAAATTTAAAGGGGTATTTATATCTTTTCATCCAGTCAATAAGCGCCGGTAAAATATCATTCTTTAAAACAGCCTTGTTTCCGATAAAATTATCATCGACGATAAAGACCTTTCCTCTCCACCCGTTAAGGAAAAGAACATCCAACTCTCCTAAAAACTGGTCTCTGTTTTTCAAGCGAGGTTTATGGCCTAATAAAAAGGTAATATTACAAAACTCACAGTCAAAAGGACACCCGCGGGAATACTGAATGCTCATTGCCACGTAATGATTCATATTAATTAGATCCCAGGCCGGAACCGGGGTTTCCGTAAGAACAGGCTTTTCAGCAGTGGAATAGACCCTTTTTAAAGTCCCCTTTTGCAGATCTTCCAGGAAAAGAGGAAGGGTAACTTCTGCTTCGTTTAGAACGAGACAGTCCACCTCCCCAAATTCTTCCCCCTCCGTTGTAAAGAGAGGGCCACCAGCCACAACCTTCACTTCCAGCTTTTGGCAGCGTTCAATAACTTCCTTTACCGATTCCCTCTGAACAGCCATGGCGCTGAGGAAGACATAGTCTGCCCAGCGAAGCTGGTCATCATCAAGCTTTTCCACGTTCAGGTCCTGAACCTTTTTTTCCCACTCGGAGGGTAGCATGGCAGCTACAGTTAAAAGTCCCAGAGGCGGGTAAGCCGCTTGTTTATTGATAAAACCAACGGCATATTTATAGCTCCAGAAGGTATCCGGGTACTCTGGATAAACAAGTAATACTCTCATTTAATTTCTTCACTACTCCTTTTCACAGCAACAATAATGTGCACAGCTCCTGAGCTGTACTATGGTAGTACGTACATTTCTTATGTGACCCACGTAATGTTATGGGTTTCAACCGTTATCCCCTCTACATCAGGTTGAATTCCCATAAGCTGAAGAAATGGCGCGACTACCAATCACATGGCGCTGTTGTTTTGGGCGCCCATATCATCATTGATATATTATCAAAGGAACTGCTAAGAAATCTATTAGCAATAGATGAAAGGATGACTAATTTCTGTCCTATAGCGAGCTTCAACTGACTGCAAAGAGAGCTCAAAAAACAGAAGTTGGTACAGCACCTGGACCCGACAGACAAAGGCTTCTTGGTAGATCTGCTTAGCATACAACCACTGTTCGGTCTCCCAGGTCGAGAAAAGCACTTCCGTCCAGCCGAACTGCGTCTATCTAATCTTGCATTAATAAAAAATAAAAATGAGAATATTGCTAATAGATTTCTTAGCAGTTCCTCTGATAATATTTAAATGCAAGGCAAAGACGATGTTGTGCTGCTCCATAACACAAGAAATAATGTGACTTTAATTTGAGAGGGATGATATTAATGATTAAAGACCACGCTTTACCTTCTGAACTGGGTGAGATTCATATCTCCGATGAAGTTGTGTCTATCATTGCCGGGCTGACAGCCACGGAAGTCGAAGGAGTAGCCAGCATGAGCGGTGGTATTGCCGGGGGAATTGCAGAAGCCCTCGGCCGCAAGAATCTATCCAAGGGTGTAAAAGTAGAAGCAGGTGAGCAGGAAACCGCTGTTGATATGTACTTGATTGTGGAATATGGGTCCCGTATTCCTGATGTTGCCTGGTCAGTACAGGATAATGTAAAAAAAGCCATTGAAACAATGACCGGCTTAGCAGTGGTTAACGTTAATGTTCACGTCCAGGGGGTAAGTTTCCCTCAGCAGAAAGACAAGTAACCGAAAGAAGTGAGTTGAATCATTTAGGAAGAGCGCCTGGATCACCCGTTGGATGTATAATTCTATCAGCACTATGAGTAAAGCTGGAAACCGAAGGGAGGAGAAACGACTATGAGCATGTTTTACCTTGTGTTGGCACTACTTTTCAGTCTTTTTATCGCCGTGGTAGCCATGGCCAACGGTGAAACTGTTACTGTGAACTATCTTTTTGGCCAGGCGAGGCTCTCTTTAATCGTGCTGATCTTGGGTTCCGCCTGTGCGGGCGCCCTGACTTTGGGCTTCTTCAGTCTCTTTCGCAGTATCCGGTCCCACCTGAAGTTTCGGGATGCACGCCACAATCAAGAAGAGCTGCAGCACCGGCTGGAACTCCTGGAGCAGGAGAAAAACGTCATGGAAACCGAGTTGGGCAGGAGGCGGCAGCTGGAGAATGAAGCCGCTGTTGCGAAAAACCATACCGGCAAAGAGGCATTGCAGGCTTAAGCTGGAGATAATCCGGAGTCGTCTTTAGGCTACGTCCAAACTGAATAAATTCAGCGGAAGGAATGAATTGAATTGATTTCCGTTAAGCGTTTATTTTTATTAACCTTATTAATTGTTATTCTGCAATTCGTCCTGATGGGTTGCCAGGAAGTGGAGGAACATGCTTATTTTCTGCAACACAGGGGAGAAAGCACCGAAAACCCTTTGCTGGAAGAGGCAGTCAGTGCTGAAAGCCCTTTGCTGGATGTGTTTGAAAAAGATCCCGTGATAAATCTACTAGGAAAAAGTTTTGATGAAATAATACTGGCGATAGGGGAACCCGACGAACAGGGATATAGCGGATGGCTTGGGCCGCACCATTATATTCTTTTTCAACATGAAGAAGGGGTTGTGCTATTTTGTTCTCCGGAGTCTTTAGAAAATAAAATTGCAGTTAGCATTATTTTAGGACCAGGGCAAGAAGTTTTGGGTGCAAAGGTGGGAATGACTTTCTCGGAAATTCAAGACATACTGGGAGCACCTGATTTCGGTCCTGAACCTGGCATGGACGACCCGAATTATACGATGGGCTACTTTTTTGGAGAAATGCATCACGATATGCCAGAAGCTTTTCTAAGTTTTTCTGCAGTTTGCATGAATTGTCCTACTGACGATGCTTTCATTAAATGGGAAGCTTTTGAGTATGGCCAAATAGAAATAGTAGAAGTAGCAAGATAAGCGCTCATCGTCCAGGTAGATAGCGTAGAGGCAAAGCAAGCTTACCTGTAAAACCGTCAACGGGGATGCTTGGCTTGGGATGATACTGTAGAGCGTTATTAGCTGATTGAAGATTTCGAAGGCGGTGTTATTAATATTCAACAAAACATGTTTAAAGGAGTGACTTAAATGGGATTGTTAACCTGGATAATCGTTGGTGGAGTTGTCGGTTGGCTGGCCGGTATAGTAATAAAAGGGAAAGGTTTTGGGCTGATCGGTAATATTGTAATCGGCGTAATTGGAGCCCTGGTCGGCGGTTGGCTGGCCAGTGTTGTTTTGAATATCCACAACCCAATCAGTGGTTTCAACCTTACTACCTTCATCGTGGCTTTCCTGGGTGCAGCATTAGTGCTATATGTTGCCAGGTTGATAAAATTCGGATCCAGCTAGAATAAAAAAAGGACATCGCGCGCGAAAATACTTGATGATCCGGTCCCAAACTCAATTATGGAGAGGGATGATTTTAATGGCTAAAGATCGTACTGTACCTTCTGATCTCGGTGAGATTCTCATCGCCAACAAAGATTTGTCCATCATTACCGGCCTGGCAGCCACGAAAGTTGAAGGGGTAGCCAGCATGAGCGGTGGTATCGCCGGAGGACTTGCCGAAGCCCTCGCTCCCTCCCCCTCGGCCGCAAGAATCCATCCAAAGGATAAGCTAAGAGCTAAAAGATAGGAGACAATGTTGATGTTCAAAGAAGCGATGGTTGTTGGCAGAATCTACGGGATCCCAGTAAAAATTCATTACACCTTTCTACTAATTATTCCTTTCCTGGCCTGGGTATTCGGGAGTAATTTCAGTTCATTTGCCGAGAGAGCGGGGGTGCCTCTGGAAAATCTTCTACTAAACCCCTATCTCTCCGGTCTGATAATGGCTCTGGCACTTTTCATAAGTGTACTCCTCCATGAGCTGGCCCATTCTCGTGTAGCGCAAAACCAGGGTATAGCGATCAACAGCATAACATTAATGCTTTTCGGCGGTGTGGCCCATATAGAAGAAGGATTGGAAGATCCGAAAAAAGAGGTTTGGATTGCCATGGCTGGTCCTCTTACCAGCCTGCTAATTGGAGTTACTCTATTGATAGCTCTTTCTATCTATCCTCTTCAATTATTTCCGGATATGAGAGTTATGGGTTTTTACCTTGGACAGATCAATATCTTTCTTGCTTTTTTTAATCTGATACCTGCGTTTCCAACTGACGGCGGCAGGATCATGAGATCCCTTCTTGCACGACGATCTTCATATCTTGATGCCACGCGGATTGCTACCACTGTAGGGCAGGTTTTTGCTTTTTTATTTGCCTTGCTGGGATTGCTTTTAGGCAATTTCATTCTAATATTTATTGCAATATTTATCTTCTTCGGAGCTTCTCAGGAGTACCGGCAGACTCTGCAACGAATAACCCTAACAGATTTTAAAGTGAAGGATCTTATGACAAAAAATGTTTCCATAATCGATGAAGATGCCACTGTGAAAGAATTATTACAGCGAATACTTACTGAACTACATTCCGGTTACCCCGTATTTTCAGATGGAGAGCTCAAGGGCTGTGTTACTATAGGAGATATTAGCAATGTGGCTCCTGAAAAGCATCATGAGTATCGTGTGAAAGATATCATGTCTAGAAATATAAAAAAGGTTTCGCCTGATGATAATGTTTACCAGGCCTTGAAAATACTGTCCGGTTTTGATATCGGTCGCCTTATGGTGGTTGAAAATGGAAATCTTGTTGGAATCATTACACGTTCTGATATTATGAAAGGTTTTCGGCTTCGTCAAATTCAAAAGGATTTTAGTTATCGCTAATAACAATGACGCATTGGAATATTTCACCAGACCCAACCTAATTCAAGAATGTCTTATCTTTTCAATATCTGGGTTCCCACGACATATAAGAATTAAATCAATATGTTAGTAATCTTCCGTAGCCAACCGCTAAGGCCTCTGTGTTTTGAAAAACAAAGAACAAAAAATATAAAGCCCGGACGAGATAAAAAGCATCTGGGCTTTTGTTATTTATTACCAATGTTATATATGGTAAATGTCTAATGACTTAAATATTGATAAAATTTAGCGCTATTCGATATCTCCTCTTCATCATCAGTTGCTTCTTTGCCATCACGGTTCTCGTTGTCACCGTTCTCGTGGTCAACATCAGTCGCACAAGCCTCATAATTGATTTTACTTCAATCTATTTGATAATCTTCTGCGTTTATTTGTATTGCCAATGGGGAAACACTAACCGTAAATCATTTAATTCTGCTAAACCAAATTGTTTGCACACCCCCAAACCATAAATGCACCCCTCACCATAAATTTTGCACATCCAGGGTGCATATTTTTTGGCAGAAAGGTGTGCCAAGGTGTAAATTCGGCCTTATTCTGCTGCCTGATTTACCTCTAAAAACATGAAAACCCCCTAAAATTCAAGGGATTTTCATTGTATCAAAATTAATGTTTGATGGTGGAGGTGGCGGGAATCGAACCCGCGTCCGAGAGTAAAGCCACAGGAGCTTCTACGAGCGTAGCCTTGATTTGTGTCTTACAGCAGGGGCTCCACGAGGCGGGGACTCCCTAC
>PWRN01000070.1 GCA_003556225.1 Syntrophomonadaceae bacterium | reverse complement strand
TTGAGGATACCGTGGTGATGGAGCCCACCCTGGAGGAGGCCCTGGTGGCCATTTTTGGTCCCCGTGAACTCCCCGGGATTCCAGAACCGGAGGTTCCTGAAGAACCGGCCCCTGGAGAGGAAGAAGATCCGGTTGCTCCCCCTGCGGTTGAACCGCCCCCGGAGATCGTTCCCGTGCCCGAAACCTTCCCGGAGCTGGCCCGCCGGGCGGAAGAGCTTTTCCAGCAAGCCCGGGAACACCAACAGAAAGGTAACTGGGCGGCTTACGGGGAAACCCTGGAAGAGCTGGAGCAAGTGCTCCAGGAGCTGGTCCAGGCCAGCGAACAGTAAGAGCGAAAGCACACACCCCAGGCAGGTTATGCAGGGCCATAGAGAGCGATGATCAACTTGATGGAGGGATTGCCGTGTCCGACGAGTGGCACATCATTCGGAGCAATCAAAAGCTGGGTCCGTATACCTGGGAAGAACTCTGCCGCGGGGCAAGAGACGGCACCGTGCAGCGAAACGACTGGGTTTGGAACCGTGCCCTGCGGGAATGGCTGCTGGCGGGCCACCTGCCCGGACTTTTTCCCTTTGACGAAGCGTTTGCCTCCAGGCCCGGGCAGGAGTATCTTGCCAGGAGAAGAAAAAAAAGATGGGCCGTGGCCATTATCCTGGGTCTGATCGCCCTGGTCGTTGCCGCTTCCTTGCTCCTGGGCGCAGGATCAGCATAGGGCTCAGCGTGATGCGCGATGAAACTTTCAGTAGAATTAGATCTGGCATCCCGCTGCCCAAAGATATGGGATCAATGATGGAGCGGCAAAAGCACGAAAAATTTAAATTGAATTCTCTGCAGCGTTACTCGCCAATGATTTTTACCAGGGCGCGCTTACGCCGGCGGCCGTCGAATTCCCCGTAGAAGATCTGCTCCCAGGGACCGAAGTCCAGCTTCCCCCCGGTGATGGCAACGACGACTTCCCGCCCCATGATCTGGCGTTTTAAGTGGGCATCGGCATTGTCTTCAAAGGTATTGTGGGCGTACTGGTTCACGGGTTCGTGGGGCGCCAGTTTTTCCAGCCATTTCTTAAAATCCCCATGGAGACCCTTTTCGTCGTCGTTGATAAAAACACTGGCCGTGATGTGCATGGCGTTGACCAGGCAGAGGCCTTCCTTAACCCCGCTTTTATTCACCATCTCCTGGACCTTACCTGAGATATTGATAAACTCCACGCGGTTCTTGGTTTCAAACCATAAATATTCGCGGTAAGATTTCATGACTGCACCACCTCCTTGTCAAAAATCAGTTTCGTGCGGGTCCTTCATGTTTTTAGTTAAATATTCTGGCCGGCATTCCCTTCCCGATTTTGCTTTTGTGCCGAGTTATTTTTTAGGGCGATTTAGTTTAAGCAGGTTTCGCTGCCGTTTCCCTGCTGTGTCCTCGTCTAGTGTTTGACAAGGCCCGTGAATTGGTATATATTATCCTTGCCGCTTGTTGCGGCGATTGAAGACGGGATGGCGATGGAGCTCGCCTGTAACTGCCTTGCGTTTCCAGGGCTGATGGCTCCTGTTTCTCCAGGAGAGGGGAAATAGGGGCTTTTCTTGTATCTCCGGGTTCGTGCATCATGCAGGAGCGGAGGATTCAAGAAAATGGATTTGCTGCCGGGTGTTGTGATGATTTTGATGGTCGGTTTTTTCGCCGGAGAACTGGCGGGACGACTGGGGTTACCCAGGCTAATCGGTATGCTCTTATGCGGCATTGCCCTGGGACCGTATGCCCTGGATCTTTTACCCCGGGTCGTGCTGGATCTGTCCGCGGAGATCAGGATGCTGGCTTTACTGGTGATCTTGTTTAAAGCCGGGTTGGGGTTGGAGAAGCAGAAACTGCTGTCCCAGGGCAGCGTGGCGCTCCGCCTGGGTTTTTTGCCGGCCACCTTGGAGGCCGCAGTCGTCGCTGCAGCGGCCCACTATATTTTTGGCTGGGACTGGCTGACCAGCGGGCTGCTGGGCTGGGTGATCTGTGCGGCCTCACCCGCGGTAATTGTGCCTTCCATGTTACGCTTGAAAGCTGAAGGGCTGGGCGTGAAAAAGGGGATTCCCGATCTGATCTTGGCCGGGGGAACGGCCAGTGATGCCGTGGCCATTACCATGTTCGGGATTTTTTTGGCCTGGCTGGTTGGGGGTAGCGGCAGCAGCCTGTGGTTCCAGCTCACGGAGATCCCCATCCAGGTGATCCTGGGGATCCTGTTGGGGCTGCTGGCCGGGGTGATGGCCGTGAGGCTGGTTTATCGAAGCAAGTTGATGGGCAACGTGATGCATCAGCTTGTGGTTGCCCTGGGCCTGGGCCTGCTGCTGGTGGTCGGAGAGGAATGGCTTCCGTACTCTCCTTTCCTGGCCGTGATGGTGATGGGTTTCTACATCCTGGAACGAACCCCTGTTTCGGCCAGACAGCTGCGCAAAGAACTGGATAAGGTTTGGGTTGTGGGAGAGATCTTTTTATTTGTTTTAATCGGGGCGGCAGTGAATATTGGTGTGATTTATAGCGCCGGCCTCCAGGGTTTGGCAGTGATCGGCATCGGACTGCTCGTCGGGCGCAGCCTGGGACTTTTCGCATCGACCTGGCGCTCAACTATCACGTTCCAGGAGCGCACCTTCATGATCGTCGCTTTCATGGCGAAAGCCACGGTGCAGGCCGCCATCGGGGGGATACCCCTGGCCATGGGGGTAGGATTCGGTGAAGAAATACTGGCTGTTTCTGTGCTGGCTATTCTCACCACGGCCCCCCTGGGCGCTTTCGGAACGGCATATTTGGCCCCCAGGATGCTGGAACGAGGCAAAGTAGATCCTTCGCGGGTCAGCGTGCAAGATGATTTTACCTTGATGGTGGCATACGATGGTTCCCAGGCCTCCCGGGAGGCCTTCCTGGAAGCGGCCCGCAGCGCCAGGCAAAAGGATGCCAGGTTGGTTTTGGTCAATGTTCACCAGGATGACGGGAAAAGCATGGATGAAAAAGACCTGGCCGGACTGGCAAAAGACCTGGCCAGCGATTTGCCGGTGCGCATCGAGGTCCGAAGAGGTTCCCCCACGCGGCAAATTATTGAGGCCGCCGAAGAACACAAGGCGGATTACATTTACATGGGTAAGCGCAATCACCCGGTATATGAGCGGCTGCTGCTGGGAGACACGGCCCAGGGCGTGGTTGAGAATTCATCCGTTCCGGTCATCCTGGTAGCCAGGGAAAACGGAAAAGATGATGCTGAGAGGGAGTGAGGGGTCGTGTTAAAAGGGGAAAACTATTGCCGCATCTAGTGAGGACTGGACAGAGAGGTCAGCGGGGGTGCGCTGCGTCCCTTTTGCTGATTTCTCGTAGATGTGATAGACTTAAACGCATAAGGGCACATTAAAAGGAAATAAAGTCCAATTTTTTGTGCAGCACGGAAAAGTGCAGTGGGAACGGGGGTCCCTTTTCCCCGTCGAGGTCCGTTTCAACCCGGGACGGTGCGTGAAGAGAAAATTTATGGGATTGGAAATAAAGCACCCTGGAATCGACGGTATGGTGACCTGCCAGCAGGCGAGGGACCAGGGAGATCAAACCAGGAACTCCTGATTTTTTGATGATGAGAACATCCAACTTTCCGTCATCCAGTTGGGCTCCAGGGCCCAGGTTGCGTACCCCTCCGGCAGTTTTACCGTTCAAAACCAGGAAAAGGTCCACATCCATTTCTTCCGTCCGGCCATCCCGCTCAATTTGCAGGCGAAAAGGCTTATAATCCGGCAGGTTTAAGGCGCCTTCCAGGTAATAGGCCAGCATACCGATGCTCTGTTTTAACGAGGAACTGGTGTTATGGGCCACGTCCACCAGGAGCCCGGCTCCCACGACATTGATAAAATACCTGTCATTCACAGCCCCCACGTCAACGGAGCGTCTTTTGTCCCGGGCAATGGCATCCAGCAGTTTGTCCAGGGAAAAAGCGCTCTGCAGGAGGTTGCCGGAGAAATCATTGGCTGTGCCCCAGGGAAGAATGGCCAGGGGCGGGTAGGGCGGATCCAGCTGGAGCAGGGTATTGACAATCCAGTTTAAGCTGCCGTCCCCGCCGGCTACCACGATTGCCCGGGTATCTTGAGGACAGGCCTGGAGTGCTTCCGGCAGGATCGATGCTTGGAAAGGGATCATTTCAACGCGAAACCCTTTTTTTGCCGCCTTGATAAAAAAGGAGTTAAGGTTTTTCCCGGATTGCACTTCCCCCGCGGCTGTGTTTAGAATTAACTTGATGAAGCTCATGGCTGATTCCCCTGATTAGACCTCAAGAGGCTAGTAATTGCGCACGCCTGGTGCGGTTTTATTTTACCACAAACCGCCTCTGCTTGGAGGATTTTTAAAAGATTTTAAGGTTGTGCAGAAGTGGAAATCAAAGGCTTACAGCAAACCAGCTTGATCGATTACCCGGGTGTGATCTGCGCCACGGTATTTACACCGGGCTGCAACTTGCGGTGCCCGTTTTGCCATAACCGGGACCTGGTGCTGCATCCCGAGCGGTTGGCCATGATTCCCGTAGGAGAAGTTTTCGCCTTACTGCAAAAAAGAGCCCATCTCCTGGAAGGAATTTGTGTGACGGGAGGAGAGCCGACACTGCAGCCTGCACTGGAAGATTTCCTGCATCAGGCCAAATCCCTGGGGTTGAAAACGAAGCTGGATACCAACGGTACCAGGCCGGACACAGTACTTGACCTGCTGCAAAAGGGTTTGCTGGATTACGTGGCCCTGGATGTGAAAAGCCCCCCGGAAAAATATTTCTATGCCTCGGGAGGGTTGGCGGAGATTGATGCGGTTCTTGCCACTGTTTCGATTTTGCGCCATTCCTCCATCGATCATGAGTTTCGTACTACGGTGATTCCAGGCCTGCGGCGGGAAGATTTAATGGAGATTGCCCGGCTGCTCCGGGGCGCCCGGCGCTATGTCCTGCAGTCCTTTCGCCCTGGAACCCTGATCTTCCCCCGGTTAAATACCAAGGCGGTCTTGAGGGGGAAAAACCTGCAAGAAGCTGCTGAGGCTTGTCGGCCTTTTGTGCAAGAGCTTAAGCTGCGCGGAGTATAACCGGTAGATCCGTCTCTAAAACGAGGAGCGAAACCATGAACAACGCACGCAGCAACGACCTGGCAAGCCAGACACAGAGGGCCTGGATCATCTGGTCCTTGTTGGCCCTGGCCTTTATTATTGTTTACTTTCACCGCATTGCCCTGGCCGTGGTTATGGATTATCTCATGATCGACTTGCGGATACATGAAGCGGCTGTTGCCGGCACCCTGGCCGGGATGTATTCCATCATCTACCTGGTGATGCAGATTCCCTCGGGAATCCTGGCTGATTTTTGGGGGGCGCGAAAAACGGTTACCAGCGGCCTGGTTGTGGCCGGTGTGGGTTCGCTCCTTTTCGCCGTGGCTTTGGGCGCACCTGCGGCTTTTTTTGGTCGCATCGTTGTCGGTGTGGGTGTTTCCGTGATCTATGTTTCCATTTTGAAAATTCTATCCGTCTGGTTCAGGCCCGACCAGTTCGCCACCATGACCGGCCTAACCGTCCTGGCCGGAAACCTGGGTGGGGCTATGGGAACCGTTCCCCTGGCCTTCCTGGTGGAGCGTATTGGATGGCGAAGCGCCTTTATGGCAGTGGGTGTGCTGACGCTGCTGATCGCCCTGGCCTGCTGGATCGTGGTGAGAAATGCACCGGATCCGCTTATCGGGAGAAGTCCCATCAAAAATGAAGCCAGCGCTTCTCCTGGGGAACGTCAACCGTTCTCGAAAACCTGGAGAAGCCTGGCTGTTGCCTTGCAGGAAGTGGTCAAGAATCCCCGAAACTGGCCGCCGTTTATCAGCATTTTTGGCGTATATGGAACCCTGATCGCTTTTTCCGGGGCCTGGAGTGTCAATTATCTCATGCAGGTGTATGGTCTGAGCCGGGGAGAGGCTGCCCAATACATGCTGCTGGTTACGGTAGGCATGATGGTAGGCTGCCCCCTGGTGGGCTATATTTCTGATAAGGTGAGGCGCCGCCGGGCGCCCCACCTGGTTTTCTTTATGGGTTACATCATCATCTGGGGACTGTTTATGCTCTGGGGAGGGAAACCCCCGCAATCTGTCCTTTATCCGTTGTTTTTTTCCATGGGTTTTACAGGCAGCACCATCATCACAATTTTTGCCGTGGTCAAAGAAGTGAATCCCCCGGAATACTCCGGCCTTGCCCTGGGCGTGGTGAACATGGGAGGCTTCGTGGGTATCGCCTTGCTGCAGCCCCTGCTGGGCTACCTTTTGGATTTACGCTGGCAGGGTGAACTGCTGCTGGGCGCCCGGATATACCCTTTAGAGGCATACCGGCTCATGCTGGCCAGCTGTCTGGGGGTGCTACTGGTTTGCTTTGTTTTTGCCCTTTGGATTAAAGAAACGCGGTGTCAGAACGTCCACAGCATGTAAGGCTAGCCGCTGAGGCATGGACCCCGCGAGCCGGCTTTCATCCTACTGGCAACCTATCAGCACTAATCCTGTAATATTGATTTTTATTTTAAGAAAGTTAAAGCCAAGACACCAGCTATTGAATTATAGCTTAAAGGTTTACAGAACACTAGTGGACTGCCTTTTCATATGCATCGGCTTCTTTTTTCCAGCGGCTGGAGAGATTCTCCAGGTAGCTGGCCACTCTTCCTTCCAGGACCTGTTCTGCGCCATGGTGGGTTGGACAGGCATGCACGTGGTGCACCATTTCCTGGAGTGCTTTGGGCGCATCGATGATCGGACAGGGGGCCAGGTGGTTTTCATTAAAAGGAATCCTTCTCTGGTATTCCAGGAAGAAGGGGTTTTGTAAGGCCTCTTTCACGCTTTTGCCCCTGATGTTATCCACGGCGAAGTGCACGAAAGCGCACG
>PWRN01000060.1 GCA_003556225.1 Syntrophomonadaceae bacterium | reverse complement strand
TTCCAGGTCGGCTCCCAGGTTCTTCAATACCTGGCCAACGAGGCTTTCTTGATCTCTCAAAAGACCGAGCAAAAGGTGCTCCGGGCCAACATAATGATGCCCCATGTTGAACCCTTCCTCGATGGCAAACCCGATGACATTTTTAACGTTTTCCGTATAGGATATTTTATGAATGCTCTCCCGCTTGTCTTTTTTGCCCAGAAGTTTTTCCACCTCTGCCCGCGCCATGTCCAGTTCGATACCCCGTTGATGCAGCACCTGTGCCGCGAGGGTGGAGTCGTCTTTGAGCAGTCCCAGCAGCATGTGTTCTGCCCCGATATAATCGTGATTTAACCGTGCGGCCTCCTTTTGGGCGTTTAAGGGAATTTGCTGTGCGCCTTCCGTGAATCGTCCAAATAAAAACATTTGCGCTCACTCCTGACTAAAAAATTCCAAATTAGAATTGTGTTTTGGTGTGAAATCAACTTTTTCCCGCGTCATAAAAAAATCCAGGTGGGAAAATATATTACCGGCCAAGCTAAGATTTGACCAACTTTGACCTTATGTATAGTATAACAGCTCCTTTTTCAGACGGCAATAACAAAATAGGGTTCTAAAACCCATTCTCAGGCTGCTTGGGGCCAATTTATAAATAATATAACTTATTTACGAACCATTATCTCTTCTCTTTTCATTTTTCCCCGTTAGAGGATGAACCGTTGGGATCTGCAGTTCGCACCGAACTGTTTTCGGTTTTTCAGCAGCCAACTTCATTGAAATTTCCGCAGCAGTGCTGCCCCGTGCGCAGTTTTACGTAGTTATTTCGGAAGGCGAGAATGATTTTTCGCCAGAAAGAAGCCCGGGATGACTTCCAGTTGCTGAAAAAAGCTCCTGCTGAGGGTTTTTGCCTGTGCTTAACCATGCAGGCGAAGCCTCCTTTGGATCAAATATCGCTTCCGCCAGGTAAGACTACGACAAAAGAGGAATGTTTCCCTGCTGCCCGCGGGGAATACAGGGCACACGCTTCTTGTTCCTGTCCCAGAATTGATTCTCCTTACAAAGTTAATTGAAAAAGGCAAAGCATCGAGAGAAAATATTAGGCTAAAAATGATTGGCAGGTAAAATATTTTTTCAACTTGCAGGATTTAACCAAGATTTGCCGAAACAAGTTATTCTAGTTAATATTATTTATTCTTTAAAAGCGCAGGTGAATTGAAGATGACCATAACGTATATCAACGGCGGGCATATTTATTACGCTTTCCTGGCAGGGGCCCGGGAGGTAGCCCGTTATAAAAAAATGCTGAACCGCATCAATGTCTTCCCCGTTTTTGACAGTGACACGGGCAACAACATGGCAGCGACCTTGAATTACATGGTGGATACCGTGAACCCCTCCAGGGATGCCGGCGAGACGGTCCGCTACCTGGCCGATGCCTCGTTAAGCGGCGCCCGGGGAAACTCGGGGATTATCCTGGCCCAGTTTATCAACGGGCTTTCCCGGGAAATTGGAGAGCGGGAACGTCTTTCTACCCGGGACTTCGGGGATTCCGTGTCCCGGGCTGTTCCCTATGCCTACAGTGCCGTGGCGAACCCGGTGGAGGGAACGATGCTGACCGTGCTCAAAGACTGGGCGGAACTGGTGCACTCCCTGGGCAAGGAATCCAATGATTTCGTGAAATTGTTGTTCAGTTCCCTGGAAAGAGCCCGGCATTCCCTGCAGGAAACCCCGGAAAAATTGAAAGTGCTGCGCGATGCGGCCGTGGTTGATGCCGGGGCCCAGGGATTTGTGCTTTTTTTGGAAGGTGTAGCGGGATTGCTGAAAACCCGCGACCTCAAAGCCCTGCTCCTGGAGAAACGCCCGGTGGAAGAACTGCAGGAACCCGTGGAGGCGATCAGCGGGGATATCTCCCTGCGGTATTGCTCGGAAGCGCTGCTCACAGGCCGGGGGATGGATCACGAGCGCATCCGCGAGAGGATAGAACACCTGGGAGATTCCCTGATCCTCGCCGGCACGCCGGAAAAAACCAAGATTCACTTGCACACCAACAAGCCGGAAGATTTCTTTTTCAGCTTGACCGATCACGGCAAGGTGATCGAGCAGAAGGTAGACGATATGCAGAAACAGCACCAGGTGGCCCACCAGCGCAAGTACGACATTGCCCTGGTGACCGACTCCATCGCTGACCTGCCCCAGCAGCTGATCGATGATTACCAGGTCCACGTCATCCCCATCAACCTGGAGATCGAGGGGTCCTTCTTCCTGGACAAGCTTTCGATCAAGCCCGGGCAAATTTACTCCATACTGGACCAGGTTAAGGAATACCCCACTTCCTCGCAGCCATCTATTAAACAGGTCCAGCACCAGCTGGCATTTCTATGTAACCATTACGACTCCGTGATCATGATCTCCGTTTCCAAGGAGCTGAGCGGCACCTGGAACGTCTTCCAAAACGTGGCGGCATCCCTGCGCGAGCAGGGGAAAAAAATCTCCGTGATCAACTCCCGTTCGAATTCCGGTGCGCAAGGGCTGCTGGTCTTGAAGGCAGCCGAGTTGATCGCGGCCGGTAAGGGGCACGACGAAGTGGTGCAGATCGTGGAGCAGAGCATCCCCGATGCGAAAATATTTGTCAGCGTGGCCGACTTTAAGTACATGGTGCGGGGCGGGCGGGTCAGCCCCATGAAAGGGTTTGTCGCCAACCTGTTAAATTTCAAGCCCATCGTCTCCCTGGATGAAGAAGGGCGTGGGACTGCTTTCGCCAACGCCTTGACCCGCCGGGCCAATACCCGGAAAATCGTGAAGATTGTGCAGTCCATGCTGGATGAGGGGCGGCTCAACCGCTACTGCATCGTGCATGCCGGGGCGCCGGACAAAGCAGCGGCATACCGGGAACTCTTCACCGGGTTGATCGGCAAAGAGCCGGAGTACGTGGTCGAAATATCGCCCATCGTGGCCTTGAGCGCCGGGTTGGGCGCGGTGGCTTTCTGCTCCATCGCGGATGCAGAGAAAGAAGCCGTTTAACCGCTGCTGTTCCCGGGAGAGAGCCGCTCCAGGATGCGGCACGGCGTTGCATCATTTTTTCGCGGAAGCACCGCCTCAGCGAGCAGTTTAAGATTAGAAACAGGGGAGTGTGGATAGATGGTTGAGCTTTTTACGGTGGCGGCGATCGCCGTATTTATCTATTTCTTCATTTTTTTCCTGGTGGCCCAGTTTATCCGGAACAATTCCATCGTGGACATGGACTGGGGAGCCGGTTTTATCCTGGTTGCCCTGGTGTGCCTCTTCAGCCAGGCTGCTTACGTGGAGAGAAACCTGTTGATGACTCTCCTGGTGCTGATCTGGGGCGGCCGACTCTCCTATCACATCGTGCGGCGTAACTGGGGCAAACCTGAAGATTTTCGCTATGCCAAGTGGCGGGAGGAATGGGGGCGCTGGCTGGTGCCCCGGGCATTTTTGCAGGTATTCATGCTGCAGGGGGTCTTGATGCTGATCATCGCGTATCCCATCATCCTGGTCAACGCCTACCCGCGGCCCGGGCTTACGGCCCTGGACTTCCTGGGCCTGGCGGTTTGGATCATCGGTTTTTATTTTGAAGCGGTGGGCGATAAACAGCTGGCCCAGTTCAAGCAGAACCCGGCCAACAAGGGGCACGTGATTAAAACGGGCCTCTGGAAATATACCCGCCATCCTAATTACTTCGGGGAAGCGACCATGTGGTGGGGCATTTTTCTCCTGGGGCTCTCGGTGCCCCTGGGGTGGAGCGGCCTGATCAGCCCCCTGACCATTACGGGAATGCTCCTGTTTGTCTCCGGGGTGCCCATGCTGGAGAAAAAATACAAGGACAATGCCGAGTTCCAGGCGTACGCCCGGGTAACCAGCAAGTTTTTCCCCTGGTTTCCGAAAAAGGGATAGATGGGAAGGAGGTTGAATGATGCAGGTTGTCAAGCTCTACCTGGTGACGCTGGGCGCTTTTTTCCTGGTCGATATGATCTGGCTCGGTCTGGTCGCCCGGAAATTTTACCGGGAGCAGCTGGGCTACATGATGAGAAGCCCCATTAACTGGCCCGCTGCCCTGATCTTTTATTTTCTTTTTGTCGCGGGAATCGTTTATTTCGTTGTTTTTCCTGCCCTGGCGCGCGACAGCTGGGCCTTCGCCCTTTTCGCCGGGGCCTTCTTCGGCCTGGTTACTTATGCCACGTACGATCTGACTAACCTGGCCACCCTGAAAAACTGGCCGCTGAAGATGACCCTGGTGGACCTGGCCTGGGGAGCCGTCCTCTCCGGCATCCTTTCCACCATCGGCTATCTTTACGGGACCCGGTTGTTTTAAGGTGCATGAAAAGGCCCCGAAAGGGAGCCGGGGCCCTGGCAGGTGGTTATCGTCGCGGCGCACACGATCATTTCCCTGGCTTCAGCAGGGTTATAGTGAGCAGCGGCCCGGTAAACGGCGAATAAAAGAAAGCTTGGAAAGGCAAGTGCCCCTATTCAGCGGTCAGCTCCGCCAGGGGCACGTAATATTTTTCATAGCGATTTCCCCGGGAATCCTGGAAGTCGCCCCGGGGCTGCGGCACCATGACCGTAGCTCGCTGGGTAATGCGGTAAATCACCCCGCTGTAGGTCACGCCTCCATGCTGAAAGCGCACCTTCATGCCCGGGAGGAAGCCGTCTCTGACAGCGGCGATTTCTTTTCCCGTGGGCAGGTGGTGATGCCCTTCCGTGTGTGCAAAGAGCTGCAGGGCCAGGGATTTGAAAGGCTGCCGGCGGCAGCTGGATGTTTTGCAGGTGTGCAGTTCCACCAGGTGACAGATCTCGTGTTCCAGGACCAGCTGCAGGGCCTCCAGGGAATCCCGGCTGATGATCCCGTTTACGCGTTTATCTCTTTCCAGCTGGCTGTAGTTGAAAAGAAACCCCGTGCCGATCTTGATCTCGTAGTGCTCCTCTTCCGGGCGCAGGGAAGGCAGATTCCGGGGGGAGTGGATCATCCCGGCACTGCGCGTCATCCGGGTGGAAAGGGTGAAGCGGAGCGTCCCTTTAAATTGCTCGGCGAAATAGCTGCGGAGAAAAAACGCATCGTAGAGCTGAAACAAGATCTCCAGGTCCAGGTTGGAGAGACGCGTAATCTTGCCATCGTGGATGTTTTGGGAACGGTCTAAAAAGCCTGCGCGGATCTCAGCCCGCTTGTTGTAGATCGCCTGGTTGGTGTACTTCAGCTTGATCAGGTCCGCTGGTTTCAACGTTATAATACCCTTTCTTGATCATTTAGGTATAGTTTTCGGCCTCGCCGTTCCCAGCATGACAGGGCTTTCGCCGTTTCCCCGGGGTTCCAGGAACCGGCGTTTTTCCGTCGTGGGGGCCTTGTTGATGTAATTGAGGCGGCTTTGCTGAAACCCCTGCGCGCCTTTTGATGCAGGCAAATCCGACGTTCGCTGAGGGCAAGCAGGGAAACAAGGGTATGTGCCTGGGTAAGCTTGATCACCAGGATTCATTTTATAGTTTTCTCCAGCGGCAGCCTTCATTCCTGCCCGGTGCTTTTCAGAAGGAGGCGAATTTCTTTTGCCCGGGGCCGCCGATGCCACCGGCGCCGAACTATTTCTGCCCGGTGCTGCAGTACCTGGTGCGGCATGCCCTCATGCTGGATGCGGCTGCAGCCAGGCTAAAACTCTTGCCACGGCCGTCATTTCGGTATATAATAAGTGCAACAACTGCATATCCGGGGGTGCTTCCGAGTGGAGGCTGAGAGAAGGGCGCGATGAAGCCCTTTAACCCTTTGAACCTGATGGGTGCATACGGTGCCTTGCCGCTTTTCTCGCATCGTATTCACACTGGGTAATGCCAGCGTAGGGAAGGTAAATGACAATTCTAGATGATGTCATGACATGTCGGGCCCTGGGCGGCCCGCCTTTTTGTTTTACATGATCATGTAAAGTAAATCGCAGATTCATGCGATTTTCATCACGTGCCGGAATGATTTACCCGTAAAGGGGATTTCTGTTTTTGAAATGGAAGAAACTAGTCGGGAGGGTTGCTTTGTATGGAAAGTTCAGTCTCCAAAACATTTACCCTGCGCCGGGTGACTGCCGTGGGGCTGCTGGTTGCCCTGGGCACGATTGCGGCGCCTTTTTCCATTCCCGTGGGGGTGGCGCGGGTTTATCCCGTGCAGCACGCCATCAACGTCCTGGCCGGGGTGCTGATGGGGCCCGTTCCGGCCATGGTGGCGGCCGTGTTGACTTCCACCTTGCGCAATCTCATGGGCACGGGAACGCCCCTGGCCTTTCCCGGGAGCATTTTCGGTGCCCTGCTGGCCGGCCTGGGTTTCCTGCTCTTTAAGCGGGTCTACGCCGCGGCCATCGGCGAGGTGCTGGGTACGGGATTGCTCGGGGCGCTGGTAGCCTTTCCCCTGGCCCGCTGGATCCTGGGATTTGAAGGGCTGGCTTATGCTTTCATCATTCCCTTTACCCTGAGCAGCATCGCCGGTGCGGCCCTGGGAATCTTGATCCTGCAGCTCTGGAAAAAAAGCGGCAATCTACGGCCGGGAGGGTTTTAATTTCGGAACTTGGATGTAAATAAAGGAAGGGGGCGCTAACGGTGCCCGAGACAAAAGAATCTACCCAGCTTTCCAGGGCAAAAAAGGGTGAAAGCACGCCCGAGATGGAATTTGTTGCCCGCCAGGAAAGCCTGGACACGGCGGTTCTCATGGAGAAAGTGGCCCGGGGGAGCGTGGTTATCCCCAAAAACACGCGGCGACAGGGCGTGGCCCCGTGCGGCATCGGGGAGGGCCTGCGGGTGAAAGTAAATGCCAATATCGGCACCTCGGAAGCGTTTCCCGGGGTGGAACAGGAAAAAGAAAAACTGCAGGCGGCCATTGATGCCGGGGCGGACGCCGTCATGGACCTCAGCACGGGGGGAGACCTGCCAGGCATGCTGCAGATGGTGCTGGAAACGGCACCGGTGCCCGTAGGTACCGTGCCGATTTACGGAGCTGCCGTGCGGGCGAGGATGAAACGGGGCGGCGTATTAAAGATGTCGGAAGCGGACCTTTTCCAGGAGATCGAACAACACGCCGCGGCCGGGGTAGATTTTTTAACCCTGCACTGCGGCCTCACCCTGGAAGTCTTGAAAAACCTGCGCCACCAGGGACGGATCATGGGTGTGGTCAGCCGGGGAGGCGCCATTTTGGCGGGGTGGATGCTGGAAAAAGAGCAGGAAAACCCCCTTTACGAGCAGTTCGACCGGGTGTTGGAAATTGCCCGGAAATACGATGTCACCCTGAGCCTGGGAGACGGGCTGCGTCCCGGGTGCCTGGAAGATGCCACGGACCGCGCCCAGGTCCAGGAACTGCTGGTCCTGGGCGAGCTGGTGCAGCGCTCCCGGGAAGCGGAGGTGCAGGTCATGGTGGAAGGACCGGGCCACGTGCCCCTGCACCAGGTGGAGATGAATGTGACCCTGGCCAAGTCTCTCTGCCAGGGGGCTCCTTTTTATGTCCTGGGCCCCCTGGTTACCGACGTGGCCCCGGGTTATGATCACATCGCCGCTGCTATCGGGGGCACCCTGGCGGCCGCGGCCGGCGCCGATTTTCTCTGCTACGTGACCCCGGCGGAACACCTGGGGCTGCCCGGGATCGAGGAGGTCCACCAGGGTGTGATCGCCTCCCGGCTGGCGGGCCACGCCGCTGACCTGGCCCGGGGGATGGAGGCTGCCCGCCAGTGGGACCGGGCCATGTCCCTGGCCCGCAAAAACCTGGACTGGGAGGCCCAGATCCGGCTGGCCCTGGATCCCCGGCGGGCGAGAGAGCTTTATGAACAGCTTCATTCGGAAAAACAGGACGAATGCACCATGTGCGGCCCGTACTGCGCGCTGAAAATGGTCAAGGACCTGTAGGCCAATAAACATCGGGTTTGCCTTCACGAAAAGGTGCTCAGGTGTCCACAATAGGGATTTCACAACCAGTCCGCCTCAAAATGTTTGCGCGAGTTTAGCGAGGGCGTTTTGGAGGCGGACTGAAACCCCGTGGACCGGGACGAATCTCGTCTCGATTTCCGCGGCTTCTTGCAGGAAGGGAAACGAGTTTTTATTCCCGGGTAGCAAAATCGCCGGGTTTTTTAAGATAGAAGGGAGGAAGCTGTATCACAGGCAGCGAAAAGGTGATGCAATGTGTATTGTCGATCGCCGGTTCGGATTCCGGCGCGGGCGCGGGGATCCAGGCGGATTTAAAAACCATGGCGGCCCTGGGGGTTTACGGTTTAACCGCGATAACCGCTGTGACCGCACAAAACACCCTGGGGGTCAGAGCCTTCCAGGTCCTGGACAGGCAGCTGGTAGAGGCCCAGATCGATGCCGTGCTGGAGGATTTTCCCGTGGCCGTGGTAAAGACAGGCATGTTGGGCAATGCAGAAATTGTCCAGGCGGTAGCGGAGAAGATGCGGCAGCACCGCGTGGCCCGGCTGGTGGTGGATCCCGTGATGGTAGCCAAAAGCGGCGATGCCCTGCTGGAAGAAGGGGCCCGGCAGGCCCTGGCGAAAGACCTGCTGCCCCTGGCCCTGCTGGTGACCCCCAACATCCCTGAAGCGGAGGTGCTCTCCGGGATCAGCATTCAAACCCTGGCGGCGATGAAAAAATCCGCCCGGCTGATCCGGCGGCAGGGTCCACGGTTTGTCCTGGTGAAGGGAGGACACCTGGAAGACGGCGAGGAATTAACGGATGTACTCTTCGATGGCGAACAGTACTGTTTCTACCGGGCACCCCGGGTGCAGACCCGGAACACGCACGGTACCGGGTGCACCTATGCCTCGGCGATCGCTTCGTACCGGGCCCTGGGGTACAATGTGCCCACCGCGGTGAAGCATGCCCGGTCCTACCTGCAGGCCATTTTGCATGCCGGATTGGCCCTTGGCAAAGGACACGGTCCGATGGATCATTTTGGGGGAAGTGCATAATCCGATATCGATGGGGATCAGCCTGTGCAGGTCAGGAGGGATAGCATGGTCTTTTCAGCGGGAGAAATGTTGAAACAGGTCCGTCGGGACAAACCTTTGATTCATCATATCACCAACAATGTGACCATGGGGGACTGCGCCGATGCCACCTTGAACATTGGGGCGCTTCCGGTGATGGCCCATGCCCTCCGGGAAGTGGAAGAGATGGTCGCTGCCGCCCGGGCGGCGGTGCTGAACATCGGGACCCTCCATCCGGAGCAGCTGGAGGCCATGACAGCCATGGGGCGAAAAGCCCGGGAGCTGGGGATCCCGGTTGTCCTGGATCCCGTGGGGGCGGGGGCTACTTCTTACCGCACGGCGGCCGCCTGGCAGATTTTGCGGGAGGCGAAACCGGCCGTGATCAAGGGCAACGCGGGAGAAATCGGGACCCTGGCCGGTATCGAGGCAGCCCGGGTCAGCGGTGTGCAGTCCCTGGACGGGGGCGAGGATCCCCGGCGCGCCGCGCAGAAGCTATTGGACAGGCTGGACTACGAAGCCGTTGTCGCCATCACCGGGGCCGTTGACCTGGTGACCGACGGCAGCAGGACGATCCGGGTCCAAAACGGACATCCGCTGCTTCCCCGGATCGTCGGCAGCGGCTGCATGGCCGCTTCCCTCGTCGCTTCCTTTGCCGCGGTAGAAAAAGATTTGCTGCAGGCGGCCGGGGCGGCCCTGGCCGCCCTGGGAGCTGCCGCAGAACGGGCGGTTTACTCGCCGGTGCCCGGGGAAAACGTTCCCCCGCAGAAGCAGGTTTCACCGCAGGACCGGGGGGAGTTGGGCCCCGCCAGCTTCAAGGTGCATTTGCTCGACGCGCTGAGCTTTCTCACCCCGGACGAACTTGACAGGCTGGTTAAAATAGAAGTACAATAAAGGGGCTATTTAGAAGTCATTATCGGGAAGGACTTGTTCGTCTTGCACGTTCCTGAACCCAATTACAGCCTCTACGTGATTACCGACAGCCGTCTTGCTGCCGGTCGTTCCATCCGGGATATTGTGGCCGGGGCCATCCAGGGTGGAGCCACCTGTATCCAGGTCCGGGAGAAAGAGATGTCCACCCGGGATCTCTACCATCTCTCCCTGCAGCTGCGTGCGCTGACCCGGGAGAAACAGGTTCCTCTGATCATCAATGACCGCCTGGACATTGCCCTGGCCGTGGGTGCCGACGGCATTCACCTGGGCCAGGAAGACCTTCCGGCAGCGGTGGCCCGGCGCCTGATCCCCCCGGAGATGATCCTGGGGGTTTCTGCTGAGAATGTCCGGCAGGCGCTGGAGGCCCAGGCCGCCGGAGCTAATTACTTGGGTGTCGGGGCCGTCTACGCCACCTCTACGAAGCCGGATGCCGGTGAACCCATGGGCCTGGCCGCCCTGGCTGAGATCTGCCGCAGGGTAGAGCTGCCCGTGGTGGGAATTGGCGGTATTCATGCCGGCAATGCCGGGGAAGTCATTGCGGCCGGCGCCCGGGGAGTGGCCGTGGTTTCTTGCGTTGTCGCGGCGGAAAGGGTTGCCGGGGCGGCCCGGGCCGTGGCGGGGAAGGTCCAGGAAGCCCTATTTTCCGACCGGGGGAGGCCGTAACATTGTCACGCGACTTAAAAGAAGTCATCATCTATACCGACGGGGCCTGCCGGGGCAACCCCGGGCCGGGAGGCTGGGCGGCGGTTTTATTGCATAACGGACATGAGAGAGAAATCGTGGGTAGAGAAGCAAATACAACCAACCAGCGCATGGAGATGAAAGCTGCCCTGGAAGGGCTGAAGGCGTTAAAAGAGCCCTGCCGCGTGCGGCTCCACAGCTACAGCGCCTACCTGGTCAATGCCTTTAACCAAAGCTGGTTGGAAAAATGGCAGCGCAATGGCTGGGGCACGACCAACAAGGAACCCGTGGCCAACCAGGACCTCTGGAAAGAACTTTTGACGCTGCACCACAAACACCGGGTCCAGTGGATAAAAGTCAAGGGGCACAGCAATAATGTGCTTAACAACCGGGCGGATCGCCTGGCCCAGGAAGCCATTGATCAGAAAACGCCGGGAAGCGGATAACCCGGCACGTTTCCCTTGCACAGGTAGCGCAAAACTCGGTTTTTCCGATGAAAACAGGTGATAAGCATGCAGCGGGTCTTGTTTGAAATTGGCGGTTTGCCCATCTATGCGTACGGCACCTTCCTTTTTCTCGGCTTTGCCGTAAGCATCGGTTGGGCATTAAAGGAAGCGCCCCGTCAGGGAATTAACCAGGATTACTTCATGGAGGCAGTCATCATTGCCATCGCTTTATCCATTGTGGGCTCCCGCCTGTTTTTCGTGGCGGTTTACTGGGAACTGTTCCAGGAGGGCCCCTGGTGGCGTATTTTTGCCTTTCGCGACGGGGGGCTGATCTTCTACGGCGGGTTTTTTGCCGCCTTGCTGGGGGCCTGGGTTTACTGTCGCTTCCGGGGCATGTCTTTTTTATCCCTGATGGACCTGGCGGCGCCGTTTATCGCTTTGGGCTATGCCATCACCCGGGTAGGTTGTTTCTTAAACGGCTGCTGCTACGGCCAGCTTACCGCGGCCCCCTGGGGTGTAGCGTTTCCTACCCTGGAAAACGGCCTCCGCCATCCGACCCAGCTTTATTCTTCCCTGGCTGCGCTGCTGATCTTTTTCCTGCTGCGGCGGGCGCAGCCGCTGAAATTTTTCGAAGGGTTTTTATTTGTCCTCTTTCTCGTTTTCTACGGCACCTACCGGTTTATTGTAGAATTCTTTCGCGTGGATCCCCACGTGCTGGGCCCGCTGTCCCTGGCCCAGGTGATTGCGCTGATCTTGATTGCCTCCGGAAGCTTCGTCCTGGTTTGGAAGAAGAAAACTTCCTGAGCCGCGGATTTTTGAGCACAGACGGGGGGTGTGGAAGTGGAGGTTTCAACAACGAAAACCGGCGGGCAAAGAGTTGAGCCCGCTGTCCCTTGCATCGGACTCGACGTTGGTACCTTCGCCGTCAAGGGCGTGCGGGTCGAGGCGGGACGGGTGGAAAAAGTTACATACCCCACGGCAGGCAAGGTCGTGGAAGCGGCTGGCAAGTGCCTGCAGGCTCTCCTGGACGAAGGCAGCCGGGAGCAGGTTCGACTGGGGCTTTCCGGGGCCAACGCGGACCTGCTGGCGGAGCGGCTGGGTGTCAAGCCGTTCCTGGAAATCGAGACCCTGCAGGAAGGGCTGCAGGTCCAGGGGATAGAAACCCGGGCCGTGCTTTCCCTGGGCCATGAAAACATGTATTACCTGGAGCTGGATGATTCCGGCCTGGTCCGCTTTTTCAACCGCAACGGCCAGTGTGCGGCGGGAAGCGGTTCTTTCTGGTACCAGCAGGCCACGCGCATGGGTTACAACGACCGCGAGCTGGCGGAGGTTGCCTTGCAAGCCCAGGGTGAAGTGAAAATATCCGGGCGCTGTGCTGTCTTTGCCAAGTCGGATATGACCCACGCGATCAACGAGGGCGCTACCCAGGGCATGGTGGCGGCCGGGATGGCCCGGGCCCTGGCCGATATGGTTTTCACCTCGGTGATGTTAAACCGGATTCAAGGTCCGGGCAGGCTAGATATAATTGGTGGTGTCGCGGAGAACCTGGCCGTGATGAAGTACCTCACCGGGTACTGCCGTGAACGTGCCGTGGAGGTCAAAGTGCCCCCCGGGCATGCATATTTTAATGCCCTGGGAGCAGCCAGCCTGGCCCGGGAGAAAGTAACGGCAGCACGGCTGCTCGCATTGCCCGCGCAAGAAACCCCCGTGAGCCGGTATCTCCCTGAAAATCCCCTGCCACCGCTGGATTCGCAACGGGTCCGCTACCTGGAAGAACCCCGGGAAGAGGTCAGTTTTGACCTGTCCAGGGTCTACCTGGGAGTGGACTGCGGGTCTGTTTCGACCAAGTGTGCCTTGCTGGATGGGCAGGGGCGTTTGCTGGGCGGGGTTTACCTTCCTACCGCGGGACGACCTGCCTTGCAGGTGCTGGAACTGATGAAAGAAGTGGAACAACGCTTCGGGAGCCTGCTGCAGGGTGTTCCCATGGTGGCTTGCACCACCGGCTCGGGGCGTTTTCTTTCCCAGAAGATCCTGAGCGCGGAGTACGCCGTGGATGAGATTACCTGCCAGGCCGAAGGGGTCAAGTATTTTTGCGGCGACCGGGGCACCCTCTCCATTATCGAGATCGGCGGTGAAGATTCCAAGTTTTTGCAGGTCAACGACGGGGTCCTGTTCGACTACCGCATGAACCCGGTCTGCGCGGCCGGCACGGGCACCTTCCTGGAGAATCTGGCCGGGCTCCTGGGCGTGGAGATCGAGGGGGAGTTTTCAGAAAAAGCTTTCCAGGCGGACTACGCCATTGACCTGGGCGACACCTGCACCCTGCTCTCCCAGTCCGCCTTGATTGCCGCCTCATCCCGGGGACTGCCCTTAAATGCCCAACTGGCCAGCCTGGCTTACTCCTCGGCGCTGAACTACATCAATCGCACGGTGGAAAATCGCCCCATGCTGGGGACCGTTGTCTTCACCGGGGCGACGGCAAAAAATCATGCCCTGGCCAGCGCGTTTGCCGCCCAGTGCGATACTGAGATCGTGGTTCCCCCTTACCCGGAGCTCACCGGAGCCCTGGGCAGTGCGGTCATTGCCCGCACGTTTTATGAGCTGGGCCGCAGGGGAGACTTTGCCTTTCGCAGTCTGCAGGAGTTAAATGATTTTACGGTGGGCAAGACCCCTTGCCGCGCCAGCTGTGAACATGAACACCACTGCATCCTGGATAGGATCGAGTTTTCCGATGGAAAAACCTTTCTCTACGGGGATCGCTGCGGTCGCTATTCGGGGCTGGAGAAAAAAGTCACCCGCACGGATTTTCCCGATTATATCTCCCTGCGCAACGAGTTGTTTGCCCGGGCGGCCGGTGAACCACTGGCCCAAGGCCCGCGGGTGGGGATCGCGAGGGGCGGTCTCTTCTTCGACCTGTTCCCCTTCTGGTCCGCTTTTTTCCGCGAGCTGGGCGCCCGGGTCATGCTTTCCCCGGAAACCTCGGAATTCATCCTGGAAAAGGGCAAGCGGCAGCTGGAGTCAGAGATGTGCTATCCCCTGGAAGTACTGGTGGGGCATTACCAGGCCCTGGCGGAAGAAGACCTTGAGTATATCTTTGTTCCGGAAGTGGTTGACATGGAACCCCTGCCCTGGGCCCTCTCCTGGCCCCGGGCTTTTACCTGCCCCTTGCTGCAAACGATCAAGGGGGTCGTGGCGAATTCCCTGGAGCTGGAGGAGGGTAAAATGCTGTATGCCCAGCTGAACTACCGGGACGGTCCTGGCCGGATCCTGCGCCAGCTTGCCCCGGTGGCCCGGACGGTGCTGGGGGAGACTTTTTCCCGGCAGAGGCTGCAGGCCGCAGTCGAGGCAGGATACCGGGCCCAGGCAGATTTTCGCCAGGCCATGGTGGAGGAAAGCAAGAACGTCATGGCAACCCTGCGGGCTAACAAAGAAGAGGTAGCAGCGATCTTCCTGGGTCGTCCGTACACCATATACGATGATTTTGTCTCCAAGGGCTCGTTGAACTATGCCCGCCAGAGGGATATTCTGGCTGTTCCCCAGGAATTTATCCTGGAGTATTTTCGGGCCTGGCACCTGGGGGAGATCCAGGACCCGGGACTGGACCCCTTCCGGAGAGAGTTTGCCGGGGCCCTGGCGGAATTCCTGGAAGACGTTGATAATATCTACCCCATTCAGCTGCAAAAGATGCTTTCGACCTCATTTTGGGCCGCTTTCTGGAATGAACGCAGGGAGCAAACGGGTCTTCCCCAGCTCGACATCATCTTTCAGGACCCCTTTAAATGCGGTCCAAACGCCATGATGCGCCATTTCCTGGGGAACCTCTCCGGTTATCTGCGGCTGACCCTGGATGAGCATACGGCCCCGGCGGGGATGATTACCCGGCTGGAGGCCTTTAAAAATACCTGCCTTTCCAGGGGAACCGGCGGGAAGCCCGCTTTCTACTCCCCGCGGACCTGCTTGATCAGCGAAACCCGGTGGCGGAAAATGATGATCCCCGAGCCCATTCAGCATTCCCGGGCCATCGCGGCGGCTTTTCGCAACGCCGGCGTGGAAGCGGAGCTGCTGCCCCGCAGCCAGGACCTGGACATGGCCCTGGCCCGCCGCTTTGTCAACGGGGATGAGTGCCTGCCCCTGATCCAGAATGTGCAGGATTTTCTGGAGTACCTGGAGAAGGGGAAAGATGAACAAAACCTGGACGGCGTGGTTTTTTTCCAGGGTTGGGCCTGCGGGCCATGCCGCTACGGACTGTATGCGCCAACCCAGTCTTTGATTATCAACCGGGCCGGTTATGGGGCCAGCCGTATCTGCTCGGTAAAGTTGGCCGATGCCATCAAACGCTTCGGCTTAAAATTCGTCGTGACGGTCTTTGACGGTATGCTGGTCATGGATCTGCTCTACAAGATGCTGTTAAAAACGCGTCCCTATGAAGACGTGGCGGGACAGAGCGAGGCACTATTTGAAAAATATGCTCAAAAAACGGAGCAGCTGCTGGAAAACTTCAGCACTACGATACCGCAGATCATTGCGGGTAGACACCTGGGACCCCTGGAAAACCTGCTCCGTGAAGCGGCCGGGTCCTTTGCCCGGGTGCCCGTGCGGGAAGAAAAACGCCCGCTGATCCTGCTGGGGGGCGAGTTTTACGTGCGCCTGGACGATCGCTGCAACCAGGATTTAATCCGCAAGATTGAAGCGGAAGGGGGAGAGGTTTCCCTGGCGCCTGCCTCCGAGCTTTTTGCCTATACGACTTTGATTAACTACGAAGAAGCCCGGGAAGCTTTCCAGCGCCACCGCAACTGGCAGGCCTTTTCCCAGAAGACAGGATACGGATTCAGCAGCTGGCTGGCTCACCGGGACGAGAAGCGCCTGGAAGATGCCTGTGGGGAGCTGCTGCGGGAGATGAAAGAACCTTCTCCCCGGCAAATCCGTACCATGGCCAAGAAATATGTTTCCGAGCATTACGGCGGCGAGCCCCCCATGGCTATCGGCAGGGTTTGTGCTTTGGCGCGGCAAAACGGCGTTGCCGGGGCTATTTTTGTGGCTCCGTTTACCTGTATGCCCGGTTCTGTGGTCGAAGCCCAGATGGGAGCCCTGCGGGAGGAGCTGGGCCTGCCCATGGTGACCATCTACTATGACGGCAAGGAGAATGCCAACCGCGAGGAATTCATCGAAAGCCTGGTTTTTCAGGCCCGGCAGCGGGTAAAAAGAGAACAGCCCCCGGCAGTTTCCTCGCCTTGAAAGGGCCATGGGCGCGATCTGAACGCGGGTAAACTAGAACGCAGGGAACCGGAGAGAAACCTGGATAGATCTGCTCACCCCGGCGTGTTTTATGGTATACTGTTGAAGCAAAGAGGTGAGGTTCTTGGTAGACCATGCAGGTGAAACATCCACGGAAAAACTGGTTTTTGACCACTACACCGTCCCTGTTGTCGCGGCGCAGGATCACCTCCTCGTGACTTTGCGGAAAGACGGGGAAAAACTGCTTTATTCCAGGAAGCTGGGAGAGGAAATGCTGGAAAAAACCCTGCTGGCCCGGGACGGGCAGCTGCTTTTTAACCCCGTGGAGCCCATCAACAAACCCAAAGAAATTTCGCCCTTTTTGCTGGTGGAATTTGAGCAGGCCCTCCTCGTGCAAGCCAAAGAGACCGTTGAAATCATGGTTACCTTCCCCGTGGAAATCGCCAGTATTTTTGTGAACGGGGATCAGAGCATGACGGTGCTGGATGTCTTTTGCCTCACTGCGCCCCGCTATACCCTCTACGGCAGCCCCATCACGGGGATGATCTGCCGTTACTGGAAAAGCCCGGTGTACCTGGAGCCCCCGGCGGTGGCGCCGTACCGGGAAGGCATCCTGGAAGTGAGTATTCAGAATGCCACCAACCGGTGGATTGAGGTGCACAAAGCGGTCTTCAGCGCCCACGACATGAAAATCTACTACGACCTGCAGCAGGTTGCCATGCGTGGGTATATGAGAATTCTCAGTGTTAATGTTGCGGAAACGGGATTTACGGGCGAGTCACCTTCACGGACGGGTTTCCAGGCTAAAAAAGCAGTGGAATTGCTCAGCTCCCGCAAGCACCTGGTGGTCGGCCCGAGGCTGCTGATGGAGGAAGGGCTATGATTATTTCCCGCGTTGTCTACGGCGATGTGACCGTGCTAAATATCCTGATCGCCATCTTGCTCTTCACGGGAGGCTTAATTGTCTCCAAGCTGCTGGCTTTTAACCTCAGGCGATCTTTCCGCGAGAAGCTCAACCGGGAACGCCTGGAGCTGATTGTAAAAGTATTTTCCTACACGGTGATCCTGATTGCCACCTTACTGGTCCTTCCCCAGCTGGGTGTTGAACCTTCCGGGCTGATGGTGGCCGGGGGCATTGTGGGGATTGCCCTGGGTTTTGCCAGCCAGGGGATCGTGGGGAACTTGATTTCAGGTCTGTTCCTGATTTTTGAGCGGCCCATCAAAATTGGAGATAACGTCAGTATTGGCCAGGTCCAGGGTTTCGTGGAAGATATCCGGGTGATCTCTACGACCATCCGCACCTTTGATGGGCTCTACGTGCGCATTCCCAACGAAAAAGTATTCAGTGAAAACATCATTAATTATGTCGCCCACCTGGTCCGGAGGGTGGACTACGTGGTCAGCATTCGCTACGCGGATAATGCGGAAAAGGCCATCGGGATTATTCTCAGGGTGCTGCAGACGCATCCGCTGGTCCTGGTCAATCCGGCTCCGTACGCCTACGTTGACGAGTTGGGAGATGACGGGGTGAACATTATTGTGCGGGCCTGGACGCCTACCATGGAGTGGTTTGGCGTGAAGACCGAGATGCTCCGGAAAATTAAGCATGCCCTGGAGGAAGAGGGCATCGAGATACCTTTTCCCCAGCGGACCCTGTGGTTTGCAGAAAAACTCACGCATGGACGAGAACAGGGGGACAGCCAGCAGTAAGGAGATTTATCTGGAGGGAAGATCATGTTTGACTTTCTTTTAAGCCGGGAGCAGCTCCAATTACGCGATGAAGTGCGGGATTTTGTGTCCCAGGTACCCCGGCAGCTGGTCGTGGATATGGATGCCGATAGGGTTCAGTTTCCCAAAGAATTTTTACAGGAGGCGGCCAGGCGCAACCTCATGGGCTGCCGCTACCCCAAAAAGTGGGGAGGACGGGACCTGGATTGGGTGGCCACCTCCCTGGTCATGGAAGAGGTCGGGACCCTGGGCTATATTTTTGCCTGTATTTTTGGCGTCGGGGCCGAACTGGTTTGCGATGCCATTATCCAGCACGGCAGCGAGGCCCAGAAGGAAGCATACGTCAAACCCCTTTTGGCCGGGGAAAAATTTGCCGCGGAATGCCTTACGGAACCCCGGGGAGGTTCCGATTTTTTCGGGACAGCGACCTGGGCTGAAGACAAGGGGGACTATTTTGTCCTCGATGGCCAGAAACGTTTCATTGTGGGCGCCGAGGGGGCCGATTTTTTCCTGGTTTACGCCCGCACCGACCCGGATCCCCAGGCGCATCCCCACCGGGCGCTCACCTGTTTTATCGTCGACCGTACGGACGATGTGAAGGTGGAATACCTCTACGGCCTCATGGGATGCCGGGGGGGCGGAGCCGGTCGTGTCCGCTTTGATCACGTCAGGGTTCCCAGGGAAAATATTGTCGGGGGGCTGCACAACGCCTATGCCGTGTTCAATACCATGATGATTCCGGAACGGCTGGGCACGGCAGCCATGACCATCGGCCCGGCCCGGTCCGCCCTGGAGGTAGCGACCCGCTATACCAGTAAGCGCAAGGCCTTCGGGCAGGTGATTAACCGTTTCCAGGGAGTCTGCTTCCAGGTGGCGGATGCCGCCATGCTCTTGGATGCCAGCCGCTCCCTGGTCTACACCACCAGCCGGGCCGTGGATGCCGGAGAAGACGAGCAGCGGATTCGCCGTATGATCAGCGAAACCAAGAAATTTGTTACTACCTCCTGCCAGGAAACGGTGCGCAACTGCATGCAGGTGATGGGCGGCATCGGCTACACCAACGTCTATCCCATTGAACGGCACGCGCGGGATTTGAGCCTGGCCTCCATCTGGACGGGCACCAACGAAGTGATGTCCATGATCGTCGCTCACGAATGGTACGGGGAAGAAGCGGCGCGTCGGGAAAAGGAAAAGACCTTCCGGCGCGATTTCGAGCTGGATGCGGCCGAGGCCGCCGCGGAGGAAGAGAAAATATTCGAGTAAAACGTGAGCGGCAAATCTGAGGGCATGGAGGAAAGAGGGGAAAAGAGATTTTGATCCAGGAGAGGAAAGCGGTGTGGATAAATTACCTGAAACGTGCTTGCAGACCCCTGGCCGCCCTGCTGGTGGTGGCGTTTTTACTGGGGTCCCTTTCTCTTAACCTCCCGGTTGTCCAAGGGGAAGCCGTTACGGGGCGCACTTTCAGTGCGGCCCCGGATAATCCCGTCGGGGTCGTGATCGGTTTTCACGGAAGGCCGGACCGGGCGCTGGTAGAGGAATACCACGGGCATGTCTACATGGAGCTGGAGATGATCAATGCCCTCGCGGCTGACATGTGCCTCCACAGTGCGTTAGAGCTCAGCCGTCACCCGGAAGTGAGCTTCGTGGAGGTGGATGAGCCCGTTTATTCTTCTGGATGGTCGGATACGTCTGTCCCCGTACAAACGGCAGGATTAAGGGGCGACCAGGTCGTTCCCTGGGGGATTGATCGCGTATTCGGTAATCAAGACTACCCCTTTCCGGCCTGGGAAACAACGGTCGGCGAGGATGTTCGTGTGGCCATCCTCGATACGGGTGTATACAGGGATCACGAGGACATCGAAGCTGCCGGGGGAATTAATTTTTCTGAAAGCACTGGGGATACGTTTGCCTATGAATATTTTGATTCAAACGGCCACGGCACTCACGTGACGGGGATCGTGGGAGCCCTGGATAACGATTTCGGGGTCGTGGGGATTGCGCCCGGGGTAGAGGCGTTTGCGGTCAAGATTCTAGACGACAGTGGATTGGGGACGGTTTCTTCCGTGATCAACGGCATTCAGTGGGCGGTCCAGGAAGAGATCCCGATTATCAACATGAGCCTTTACAGCAGCACCTACTCCCGGTCCCTGGAACTGGCCTGCGATACAGCATACCGGGAAGGGCACCTCCTGGTAGCTGCCGCGGGAAACCTGGGTAAGGATAACGGCAGGGGAGAAAACGTCTCCTACCCCGCGGCCTACAACTCTGTGATTGCCGTGGCCGCTTCCAACGAAGCGAACCAGCGCGCCAGTTTTTCCAGCACCGGCCCGGAAGTGGAGCTGATCGCGCCCGGCAAGGATATCTGGAGCACCTGGACGGCGAACAACTACCAGCTTTTCAGCGGAACATCCATGGCTTCCCTCCACGCAGTGGGGGGCGCGGCCCTGGCCTGGTCCGTAGATCCGGGTTTAACCAATGTGCAGATCAGGAATTTGCTGCAGCAGACGGCACAAGACCTGCGCCTGCCAGAACAGCACCAGGGATACGGCCTGGTTCGTGCGGACCGGGCGGTAGAGGCGCTCGATTACATGGTCCCGCCTGGCGTAGTCCTGGGGCGGGGAGCGGAAGAAGTGATCATGGAAATAGGCAGCAAAACTGTTTATCTCGATGGCGTTCCCCATGAAATGGATGTCGCTCCCTTTATCCAGAGCAGCCGCACCTTTGTGCCCGTGCGTTTCCTGGGGGAAGCTTTCGCCGCCGAAGTGGACTGGGAGCCCAAGGATGGCAGGGTGGAAACCGTCTACCTGCAGCGAGATGATATTGAGATCACCATTACCATCGGTAGCCCAAACATTGCCGTCTACCAAAAAGGAGCAGCCAGCACCGTGATCTCCGATGTGGCTGCGTTCATTTCTCAGGGGCGGACCTTTCTGCCTTTCCGCGTGATCTCCGAAGTATTTGGAGCCTCCGTGGGCTATGAGTCTTCCCCGGAAACCCGTCTTGTCACCCGGGTCTGGTTCAGGCAGTAGTTTCCTGGGGAATGTGGATCCCCGGCACGTAGACATTCACTTGCACAACCGTTAACCCGGTCATCTCTTCTACAGCCTTTTTAACAGTTTTCTGCACTTTTTGGGCAACTTCCTGGAGATTTGATCCGTACTGCCCGATGATCTGCAGCTCGATGGCCGCTTCCAGGTCATTAATGTCCACCTTGACGCCCCGGGCCAGGTTTTTGCGCCCGGTGGCTTCCGAGATCTCGCTTCCGATGCCACCTTTCATGCTCGCCACGCCTTTTACTTCCATAGCCGCCAGGGCGCTGGCGATGGCAACGACCTCATTGGCAATGTGGATAGCGCCGAGTTCAGACGGCAGTTCCCGTTTCTTGGCCATGTGCTCCTTCCCTCCCTACTACATAAGTGTAGATGAAATGTAAATCGTTCTCTGTTTCCTTATTATACTATAGAAGCGAGTGTATTTCAAAAAAATAACTGTGAAATGCAGAGTTAGGTTGCGCTATTTTCCCTCATTACTTCTCGAGGAGTGATCACGATGCCCCAAGCGCGCTATTTTGAACTCCCGATCACGGAGGTGATCAAAAGGCGCAGTTCGACCCGGAGCTATAACCCTGTTCAACTGCCGGACGAGGTGCTGGAGAAGCTGAAAGCATATTCCCGGGAAATCCGCGGGCCTTTTTCCGGCCGGGTGCGCCTTGTCTTTTTGGATGTCAGCGCCTTCGAGGAACAAACCGGCAAGAAAATCGGGACCTACGGGTTTATCCGCGGCGCGCAGCATTTCATCGCCGGGATCGTGGCAAAGGGAGAGAAAGACCTGGAAGAGCTGGGCTACGTTTTTGAGCAGCTGATCCTCTATGCCACCTCCCTGGGTCTGGGCACATGCTGGCTGGGCGGGACCTTCCGGAGAAAAAGCTTGCAGGAAGCCGTCGCCCTAAAAAAAACCGAGATGCTACCCGCCATTACCCCGGTAGGCTATGCAGCCCGGAAAGAAAAGATGCTAGATATGGGTATTTCCGGTATTTTATCCCGGGAAAAGCGCCTTACGAAGCGGCCATCCGGGCCTGGGCCTTCAATCGTTGGGCAGCGCAAGCCGAAACGGAAGCCCTGGCCGGAACTATTTTTTTACCAGCGCCTGGGTTATCCCCTGCCGAAAAACGAGGCCGGGGATTTCCAGGCTCCCCTGGAGATGGTCAGGCTGGCTCCCTCGGCTTCCAACAGGCAGCCCTGGCGGGTGATCAAAAGCGAGGACTGCTGGCATTTTTACCTGGAGCCGTCCCTTTTAACGAACAAAGTTTTGGGGTTTGAAATCCAGCGCATCGATCTGGGCATCGCCCTTTGTCACTTCGAACTCACGGCCAGGGAACTTGGACTTCCCGGAAACTGGATTGTTCTGACGACAGGCCTTCCCTCTCTGGGAGCGGAGAAGCTGCAGTATGTGGCTTCCTGGCGCTTATCCCCGTGATCCCTGCATCCCGGGCCTACCTGGTGGTTCTTCCACACCCACCCCGGCAGTCTGATACAGCGCGGCACCGCGGGAACACCTGCACTTCCAGGGAGTAGCGTTACTTTCAGCTTCACTGCGGGGAAGCAGGAAAAACGGGATGGTTTCGCGAAAAAAACTATGTCTACAGCAACGTGTTCTTTATCTTACGTAAACCGCTGGCCACAGGGGCTGGTTCTACCGTTTAATGGCAACGCCGGTGGTAAAATTTCGTTCTAGGACTCTGCGCGGGTTGAAACTCGCCGCAGCAAGGATTAAGCCTTGGGGAGGTTACGCCATGGAACTATTAGAAAAGATTTTGCAGGGCGAAAGAAAGCTCGGCCCGGGAATGATTGCCGGGGTATGTGCTGCTGATCACCCGCTCCTGGAGGGTTACCGCGAAAAGATGCGGTCCATGCTCCCGGAAGGACGTTTCCTGGTTGTTTTTGCGGTGGCTCACTCGCGGGGCACCCTCCATTCCGGCAACAACCCCGTGCAGCAGTACGACACCCTCTACGCTTACCGTCATGCGGGGGATCTCTCTCACCGCCTGAGCCGGGAGATCTAAGATGAAGGGTACCTGGGAGTCTCGGTCCCTGTCTACATGCCCATGGACATGCTGGGGGAGGGCAAGGGGATGCGTGGAGAGATCTGTTGGAGACGGGCCGGGGTGGCGGCGGGCTTGGGATTTTACGGGAAAAACGGCCTGCTGATTACCGGGGAATTCGGCCCCCTGGTGCGCCTGGGCGGCGTATTGACCAACTTTCCCCTGGAAAAGCAGGTTGCTGCAGACGTAGCCCTGGAAAGCAAGTGCGAAGCGTGCACCATCTGCCTGGACAGTTGCCCGGCCGGGGCCCTGGAACCCTATAAAATCGACAAGAAAAAGTGCGGAAACCGGGTATTTACCTACGGCTTACGGGGGTTTTCCGCTTTCCTGGAAGAGGTCATTACCGCTGATGAAGCCGGGCGGCAAGAGGCCTTACGGGGTCCCGCCCTGCGGGAGCTCTGGCAGAATTTCATGACAGGCGGCTACTATTACTGCTGGGCCTGCCAGACCTCCTGCCCCTGGGGAAAACCTGGAAACCCTGCCTGACCGGGCCGTCCTGGCCGGATCATTTCGCTGCAGCCTTGAGGCCTGCTGCAGCCGGGGCAAAAAGGGGCTTCCCAAAATTAGTAAAAAATCTGCAAGTCGGACCCGGATGAGTCCTGACCCAGACTGGGCCGGCGGCAGGGAGAGGGTCCGCTTTTCCGGGAAGGTTTGATGCACGGAGCGTTTGAACTTTTTAGGCGAGGGGTGCCATCACAGGTGAAAAAAAATAGTGCTCCCGACCAGGAGGGTCCGCAGGGTGCACTTACGGCCCGGGGGGCGAAGGCGCGGCTGGTAGAAGGAAACAGGCGCTTCATAGCCGGGGTTCCCGGCTCGAAAGAACCGGGTGCAGAGAAAAGGAAGGCCTTACTGCAGCACGGGCAAAATCCCTGTGCGGTGATCGTCGGCTGTTCCGATTCCCGGGTTCCCCCGGAACTGATTTTCGACGGGGACCTGGGAGATTTATTTGTGCTGCGCTCCGCCGGCAACCTGGTGGATGCCATTGCCCTGGGCAGCATCGAGTATGCCGTGGAGCACCTGGATGTCCCCCTCGTTGTCGTGCTGGGCCATGAAAGCTGCGGCGCGGTAAAGGCGGCCGTCCTGGCGCACAAGGCAGCGCTTCGCCTCAGCTCCAACATGCAGGCCATGGTGGAAAAGATCCGGCCCGCGGTCGAAGAAGCGTTACGCAAGGCCAAAACCGGTGCAGACAGATCATACTCCCTGGTGGAGTTGTCCGTTGACGAAAATATCAGGGCGGTCAAGGAAGAGCTTATCTCCTGCAGCTCCCTGCTTGCCGGTCGTGTGCGCGCAGGCCGGGTGGAGGTGGTGGGGGCCAAGTACTACCTTGAGTCGGGGGAAGTGGTTTTTTGGGAATGAGAGCTGCTCCGCCGGGGGATGCGGGGAGTCTAACCTGGACGGTGAGCCTAGTCCAGCTCGCGCTGTACGGCTGGAAGCAGGTATTGCAGTTCCTTCTTCCTGATGTAAGCGCGGGCACCGGCACGTATGGCGGCGCGGGCAATGCCTTCCTCCAACGCCCCGGAGACGATAATAAACGGGATATCCAGGCCGCTTTCCTGAAAAATACGCAAGGCTTCCAGGGCACTAAAGCGAGGCATATCGTGATCAGAGAGGATCAGGTCCCAGGCTTCTTCCTGCAAGGCCTTTCTCATGGTCGCCTCGGTCTGTACTTGCCGGTAGGTTGGCTCATAACCCCCCTTGCGCAGCAGGCGCAGCAAGAGCAGGGCATCGTTTTCCGAGTCTTCGACGATCAGCACGCGTAATGGAGTCAACTTGTTCACCTTCCGGGGATACGGGCTGCAGGCGCACCTCCAGTATAGGCAGATCGCGAAACTTTTGGAATAAGAAAAATGCGCATTTTTATCTGCTGAAATGCGCATTTTTTGCTTGCTCTCGTGCTAAAACAGGTTTAGCAACCTGGCCGTATTCTGCAGGTCCAGGTCGCTGGTGATGCCCAGCTTTGCCTTCAAATTGCTCTTGTGGCGGTCCACGGTTTTCGCGCTGATAAAGAGGCGCTCGGCAATCATTTGTCTTCCCAGGCCCTGGACGAGCAGCTCGAATATTTCTTTTTCCCGTTTCGTGAGCTGGCTGTATTTTACCTGCAGCTCGTCGGAAGGTGTCAGCTTAACATAATCATTCAGCACCGGTCCCAGCAATGCCGGGCTGAGGTAGGGAACATCCTGCATGATGTTCCCCAAAGCTGTTTTCAGGTCGGAAAAGGGAGCGCCTTTGAAGAGATAACCTGATGCGCCTGCCTTCAAAGCCTGGCGAACAAAAGGATGGTCCGCGTGCATGGAGATAATCAAGATTTTGATCCGGGGATAGCGCGCTTTGATCCGGCTGGTTGCTTCCAGGCCGTCGAAACCGGGCATCCCGATATCCATGAGGATAATATCCGGGCACAAAGATCCGGCCATCTCGATCACTTCCCGGCCGTTTTCGGCTTCACCGACAATCTCTATCTGCTCCATGGTTTCAAGCAAAGAACGAAGACCCTGTCGAAACAGGGCATGATCGTCTGCAATGAGGACCCGCGTCATCGAGGATCATCCCTCCCTCTATGCTGATGTTTCATCTAAAACCGGGATGGTAATATGAATTCTGACGCCTTTTCCTGGAACCGGATCGATCTGCAGGGTTCCGTGCAGCAGGTTGACCCGCTCTCGCATGCCGGCCAGCCCCACGCCATGGGAGTGATGGTTCAGCTTGTTGGGCTCAAAGCCCTGGCCATCGTCATGGATCACGGCGGTCACCCGCTGTGAATTTCTTTCGAGCCGAATTTGCACCTGGCGGGCCCCCGCATGCCGAACCGTATTGGTCAACGCCTCCTGGATACAGCGGTACAGCGCTGTTTCAATTTCAACCGGGAGCCTGGTGGAAAAGCCCTTTTCCTGGATCTCGATGGCCAGCCCGGCCCGGCTGCCCAACTCCCGGGCCATGTCGCGGACCACTTCCACCAGGCCCATTCGATCCAGGGACGGAGGGCGCAAAGCCATGATCAAGCGGCGCACATTTTCCAGGGTTTGCCTCAGCAAGGTCACGCTTCCCGTCAATTTTTCCTGGACGGATCGCTCCAGGAGGGGCAGCTTCATTTGCAGGTACTGCAGGTCCATGTTGATCACGGTCAGCGTCTGCCCGATCTCGTCGTGCAGTTCCCGGGCCAACCGGGTGCGTTCCTCTTCATACGCGGACAGAATTTTACCCGAGAGCATCTGGATTTCCCTATAACGCTCTTGCAATTCAATTTCAGCTTTCCGGCGTATCCGGCGATTTTCCGCTTCCCGCAGCGCCCGCTCTACGGCGGGGATTAAAATGGGCAGGTTTTTCTTCATGACAAAATCGTGTGCGCCGGTCTTCATGGCCGCGACCGCCAGTTCTTCTCCAATGGCCCCGGAAACGATGATAAACGGAATATCCAGGGCGCTCTCCTGGTAGATCGATAATGCCTCGGGGGCGCTGAACCTGGGCATATCATGATCGGAGAGGATCAAATCCCATTTCTGCCCCTGCAGGGCAGCTCGCATGGCTTCTTCTGTTTGCACGCGCAGGTGCACAGGATCGTAGCCCCCCTTCCGCAGTACGCGCAAGAGCAGCAGGGTGCTGTCTTCAGAATCCTCGACGATCAGGACGCGCAACCGGTTCATCAGATCGCACCTCTCCAGGTTTATTCAGGGTAAACGAAAATGTGGCCCCCTGCTCTACGGCTCCATCAGCCCAAATCTCCCCACCGTGGCGTTCGATAATGCGTGAGACGATACTGAGACCGATCCCGGTTCCGGAATACTCCTGCTGGTCGTGAAGCCGCTGGAAGGCGGCGAAGATTTTTTCAGCGTAGGCCGGATCAAAGCCGGCGCCGTTATCCCGAATCGCATAGACGGTCTGGCCATTCTCTGCGGAGGCATAAAATTCGATGCGGGGTTGCGCCACATTGCGGGTGAATTTCCAGGCATTATCCAGCAGGTTCTCGATAGCAATGCGCAGCAGGGATTTATCACCCTGCACGATCAATCCAGGTGAGATCAGGGTTTCGACCTGGCGATGAGGCTCCTGCTGCTGGAGTTGGGTCAAGTAGGAGGAAGCCAGGGTGCTGAGGTCGATGGTTTCGGTATACATCTCCATGCGGGTCACGCGGGAGAGTTTTAAGAGATCGTCGATGAGCTCGCCCATGCGCAGTCCGGCGGCATGAACCCGGTGTAAATAGTCCAGTCCCTGCCCGTCCAGTTCGGCGGCGTGGTCTTCCAGGACGGCCTGGCTGAAGCCCACAATGGAGTAAAGAGGGGCCCGCAGGTCGTGGGAAACGGAGTAATTAAAGGCGTCCAGTTCCCTGGTAAGGGCTTCTAACTCCGCGGTGCGCTCTTTAACCCGTTTTTCCAGTTCAAGATTGAGTTTTTGCAGCTCTTCTTCCACCCGTTTCTGCTCCGTGATCTCCAGGGCGGTCTCTACCGCGCCGATAATTTTGCCGCTGGAATCGCGGACCGGGGAACCGGTGATATTCCAAAACCGCCCGTCGGTCGACCTGATCTCGCTCCTTTGCGGCAGCCCCGTGTGCAGGGCCCGGGTCACGGGGCAGTTTTTACAGGGGGCATCTCTTTGGTGCCAGACTTCGTAACATTTTTGGCCGACAATCTTTTTATGATCCCGGTTAAAGCTTCTGCCGGCGGCCAGGTTGGCCCAGATAATGCGGTGCTCGTTGTTATGGTAGGCCACCACCTCGGCCAGGTTTTGCAGGATCAACGCTTTTTCCTGCTGCACTTCATGCAGAGCGGCCTGGGTGATGCCCTTTTTTTCTGCCAGGGTCCCCACGGTGTAAGCAATCAGGCAAAATATAAGGGCGCGCATGATCGTGCTGGAGGTTAAGATCCCCCCCTGCAGGAAGTTCAGGCCGATGTGAAAAACACCCAGGAACGCTCCCACGTAGATCGCCTTCCTGTAATACCACAGCCCGGCCAGGATAATGGGGAGGTAGAAGAGGTGCGTATAGACGATTTCCCGTCCGTAGAGCACATGCACAAAAACAGAGATAAAGAGAAGAAAGAGAATGATAACCAGTAAAATCATGAAGCGATGTTGATCAATGGACGATTTTTGCATCTCACTCACATCCATATTCAGGCTCAAGAGAGCCCTGGTCTATCGTGGGTTTTAGCCTCAGGCAAAATGATCCCGCCTGATTCCCGCGATAAACGTTTCTATTTCATTCTACATATTATCGTTCATTTCCTTTTTGGGAAAAATATTCAACATTGAGGCAGCTTTGCCAACACCCCTGTGCACCTGTTGATGCAGGCAAATTCGAATTTTTGCCAAAGAGGTGCCTACAAACTGCTCAAAAGATGCAAAATAAAAATGAGCATGCCGAAGACGGATAAATGCGCATTATGCTAATACCCAAGAACTCAACGTCTTTGTATAATGATAATATACCGGTGAATACCGTGCTATTTTTTATGCCAACATCCATGCATTCTTCAAAAGCTGCGTTCCAGGGATGCAATCACGCCTCCCCGCGGGGCGAAGACGAGCAAAATTGATCGAAATTGGTTTAAACCTGCCTGTATTTCCCACCGGGAATCTTACGTGCAAACGATCCGAAGCGGGAAACGGGGAGAAGAAAATGGAACCGAAAAAAAACTGCCTGGTCATGCTGCTGGCTGGAGACGAAGGTCGCGGATTGGGGGTTTTAACCCGGGACATGGCCAAACCGGCCGTTCCCTTTGGTGGGAAGTTCAGGATCGTGGATTTTGCCTTGAGCAACTGCACTCACTCGGGGATGCAAAACGTTGGCGTGTTGACCCAGTACCGGCCCCAGGTATTGCATAGGCACATTGGTGTCGGGGCCCCCTGGAATTTAGATAAAAAAAGCGGGGGACTGACCATCCTGCCCCCGTACATCCAGAAGAGCGGGGGGGCATGGTACAGGGGCCCGGCCGATGCCGTTTACCAGAACCTCCATTTCATCAAGCGTCTATCTCCTTCTTACATCCTGGTCATCTCCGGAGATCACATTTACAAGATGGACTATTCCAGGATGCTCCGGTACCACCGGGAAAAACAGGCCGATGTGACCATTGCCGTGCAACCGGTTCCCTGGACGGAAACCCGCCGCTTCGAGACCATGTCCACGGCCCTGGGCGGGCGGGTCGAAGCCCTGGGAGAAAAGCCGGAAAACCCGGGGAATGTCCTGGCTTCCATGGGGGTCTATCTTTTTAACCGGGACGCTTTGATCAAACACCTGATCATGGACCAGCGAAAGTCGATTTCCAGCCATGATTTTGGTCAAAACGTGCTTCCCCAAATGCTTCATGCCGATAGCCGCATGTATGCCTATCTCTTCCAGGGATACTGGAAAGATGTGGAAACCACCAGGAGTTACTGGGAAGCCAGCATGTCCCTCCTGGAAGACCGCCCCCCGTTGGATCTTCACGATAAAAGCTGGCGAATCTTTACCGTCAATGGAAATCAACCGCCCCAGCAAATCCATCCCGGGGCCCGGGTCAGCTGTTCTCTTATCAATGAGGGTTGTGTGGTTGCGGGGCGGGTTGAGGGCTCTATCCTTTTTGCGGGCGTGCAGGTTGGCAGGGACAGCGTCGTGCGGAATTCCATTGTCATGGCGGGCACCCGGATCGGTGCCGGGGTCGTCCTGGACCAGGCCATTGTGGGAGAGAGAGCCGTGCTGGAAGATGGGGTTTGTGTGGCCGGGGAGGGCGAAACCATCTTTGCCATACGGCATCGTTCCTGTCTTTCGGAAAAATTCCTTCATGAGAGCCCGTTTGCCAGAGGAATGACCAGCCTGATGGAGAAATAATCTTTTTAGTGATTGTTCGCTGAGGGCAAGCAGGGAAACGGCGGCGAAACCTGACCTGGCTTGATAGACATTATATTCTTATCATTCACATCACTGGTGCTCATTGAACGCTCATCAAAATTTAACCAATGGAGGGTTACTCATGAAAATTTTAGCATGCACGGATGGTTCAAAAGAAAGCTTCAAGGCGATGGCCAAGGCATTAGAAATCGCAGAAGACAAAAAACATGCCGAAGTCACGGTGATTCACGTGATGCCCCTGTACCACGCTTTTTTCACCGGTTACGAAATTTCCTCGGAAACGGTCAGGCAGTGGGACGAATGGAGAAAGGAAGAGAGTGAAAAGATTTTACAGGAAGCTTCTAAGTGCTTTGCGGAGAAGAATCTCAAGGTCAAGACGGTCTCAAAGGAAGGCCATCCCGCCGATACCATCTGCCAGGTGGCCTCTGAAATTGGCTGTGATTTGATCGTGATCGGCAGCCGGGGTTTAAGTGGGTTGAAAAAATGGATTCCCGGCAGTATCAGCACCGCCGTGGCACAGCAGTGCAAAACCAGCGTCATGATCGTGAAGTAATCAAAGGGAGCCTGTACCATGAGGATCAAGTTATTGGAGCCAACGAGCCGGCTTATTCTGTGGAAGCCCGGCTCGTTGTTTTTTCTCGCAGGGAGTTGAGAAAAGGAGTAGAGAAACTTGAATAAACTAACGCGCCATGTTTTTTGGCTCCTTGCGATTTCTTCACAGCTGCAGGATTTATCCAGTACGGTATCGAAATTAAGCCCAATTTTTATGTGGCGAGGATTTTTGCAAGTTTCTGTTTTTTTCGCGTTCCAGGCAGCAGCGAAATAAGCGGTAAGGGGGTAGGAGATGATGTTGAACATGGATGATACGGCTTTGGTAATCGTCGATGTGCAGGGAAAGCTGGCTTTCCAGGTTGACCGGTCCATCGATGTCCTGGAAAATTTAAAGATCTTGATCAAGGCGGCCCGGCTCTATGAACTGCCCGTGGTTATGGTGGAGCAGTGTCCCCGGGACCTGGGAGCTACGGTCCCGGAGATTAAAGGGCTGATCCCGGACGTGGAACCGGCGGAGAAAAACACCTTCAATGCCTGCCAGAGCGAAGATTTTCTCAGCAGGGTGCAGCAGAGCGGCAAAAAGCAGCTGCTCGTGGCGGGGATCGAAGCCCATGTCTGCGTCTACCAGACCGTGGCCGGGTTGCTGCAGCACGATTTCCAGGTCTACGTGACCTCCGACGCCGTGTCTTCCCGGACGGCCTGGAACCGGGATACGGCCCTGGCACGAATGCGTGAACTGGGTGCCGTGATCACCACGACGGAAATGGCGCTGTTTGAACTGGTAAAAATCGCTGCGGGGGAGCGTTTCCGGCAGTTTATCCAGATCGTCAAGTAAGTTGGGTTCGGTTTAGAGAGTTTAAAGCAGAAGGAGCTGCAAGGAGATGTGGCGCGACCAACAGGCCCGGCTTGTCGAGAGGGTGTCCGGCAGCGGCGGGGAGATCCAGCTGCAAAAACGGGGCGCCCACTATGAAATGATCTATAACGGGGTTTTCCTCATGGCCACGTATAACGGGGCCTCAGAGCGTGCTGCCGTGAAAAGGGCCCTTTCGAAACTGGTGCCCCGACGGGGCGCAGTGGGGCTGCACATCCTCATGGGCGGCCTGGGGGTGGGATACAGCCTCCAGGAAGCACTGGGCCGGCCCCAGGTGGCCCGGGTTGTGGTCGCCGAGATTGAAGGCGCCGTGATTGCCTGGAATGAACAATACCTGCGAGCTTTCAACGGCGGTGCCCTGGACGATCCCCGGGTTACCCTGCTTCACCGGGATTTTTTCGTCGTTTTGCAAGAGGCCAGGAGCGACGTCTACGACCTGGTGATGGTCGACACCGACAATGGAAGCACCTGGTTGAGCCGCGCAGAAAACGAAGCGATCTACAGCCAACAGGGGCTCCAACTGATCCACCGCTGCCTGGCTCCGGGTGGAGTGGCCGGCTTCTGGTCCTCGCGGCAGGAGCCGGAATTCGAAGCAACGCTGCACGGGTTTTTCTCTCGTGTCCGTTATGAATCGGTCCTGGAAGAAACCGGCCAGGAGGGAGGCTTCTACCTGATGGAAAAGTGGATGCCAAAATGACGAGAAATGTCCCTGCTTACCTGCCCGCTGCGCTCATGCTCGGAGCGGTATCCCAGGTCGGCCAGGTCTTGTTTTTGCGAGAGTTTCTCATGGTTTTTCACGGCAACGAACTTTCTATCGGCCTGATCCTGGCGGCTTGGCTGGCCTGGGTGGGTGTAGGCAGCCGCCTGGGTGCAGCACTGGTCAACCGGACCGATCATCCCTTCTCCTTGCTGGCCCTCAGCGCGGCAGGGTTGCTGCTGGTGCTGCCGGCAGCGCTGCTCATGATCCGGGAGCTGCGGAGCTTGTTTCATGTTCTGCCCGGTGTTTATCTCTCCCTCTCGGATATGGCCCTGGCCTGTTTCGTGCTCATGGCACCCACCTGCCTGCTGCTGGGCGTCCAGTTCGTCGTGCTGGCCAGGATCTGGCGTGAGAGCAGCCGCGCGGTGGATTCCTCCGGGGCCGGGAAGACGTATATGGTGGAAGCCCTTGGCAGCGTGCTGGGCGGCATTCTCTTTACCTTTTTCATGGTGCATTATTTCAATGCCCTCCAGGCGGCGATCTTTGCCGTTATATTGATGCTGCTCGCCGTTTATCTGCTCGCCAAGAGAAGAAAAACAACAGTCTTTTTTCCCAGGTGGCTGGTTCTGGTGCCCCTGGGGGGGCTGTTCCTGTCCATCCTGGTTTTTCCCTTCCTGGGAGAGTTAAACGACTGGTCTTACCGCAGGCAGTGGCGGCAGCTCACACCGGATCACCGGCTGATGGAGGTGAAGCAGTCCAAGTACGGAACCATCTCCGTGCTGCAGCGTGCAGACCAGTACAGCTTCTTTCAAAGCGGCCACCTCATTTTCAGCACTGCGGGTCCCGAGACCCTGCTCCCCGGGCTGGAAGAGCAGGAAGCCGTGATCTATGCCCATTTATCCATGGTGCAGCACCCCGATCCCGAACGAGTTTTATTGATAGGCGGCGGCCTGCGGGGGATGCTCGGTGAAATCTTAAAGCACCCGGTGCAAGAAGTCGACTATATCGAACTGGACGAAGTATTAACCCGGGCGGCCCGCCCCTATCTTCCCCGGGCAACCGGCGAAGCCCTGGCCGATCCCCGGGTGCGCCTGCTGCACACCGACGGGAGACTTTTTGTCAAGAGTGCCCGGGAAAACTATGACTTGATCATTATCGACGCCCCTGATCCTACCACAGCTGTGCTGAACCGCTTTTACACCCTGGAATTCTTTCGCGAAGCTGAAGCGCTGCTGCACCCGGACGGGGTCCTGGTGACTGCTGTGCATTCAACCCCGGACTTGAGGGGCACGGCCTTAGCTAACCGCAACACAACCCTTTATCACACCCTCAAGCGCGTCTTTTCGCATGTCCTTCCCGCAGGTGACCGCTTCATGTATTTCTTCGCCAGCAATATCCCCGACCGGGTATCCGTGGAGGCCCCTGTCTTGCAAGAACGATACCTGATGCGCGCCATCGAAACTGAAGGCTTTTCCCATCATTACTACCAGACGTTGCTGCAGGAAGACCAGCTACGGCGGATCAACTGGGTTGTCCGCAACCACGGTAGGATCCCCGGGGCCCACCTGGAGGGACCTGCCTCTGTGCCTCTTTTTCCGGGTCCTGTCGCAGAGCAAAAGCAGGAGGAGGAAAGCCTGCCCCCGGTAGCAGGCCGGCATTTTATTAATTCCGATCTTCAACCCATTGGGTACTATTATACCCTGATGTTCTGGGATGAACTGACGCGGAAGGACCACAGCCCATGGTTGGCCCGGCTGCTGCGCGTTGAGTTTTGGTGGTTTTTCGTGTTGTTTTGCCTGCCCGTCCTCGCGGCGTTCGGGTTGAACAGGGTAAAACATGGTAATACCAGGAGCTCGGCCGCGCATTTGGCCGTGCTGTACACGGTGTTTACCACGGGCTTTTCGACCATGGCGCTGCAGATCGCCCTGCTCTTTTCCTTCCAAAGCATTTATGGGTTTGTGTATGAAATCGTGGGGCTCATCGTGGCTGTCTTTATGTGCGGGTTGTCACTGGGCGTGTACTTTACCAACCGCTGGGTGAAAAACAAGGCCAACATTAACATCCTCGCCCTGGTGCAGTTGTGCATTGCTTTACTGGCAGGCGCGATCGCCCTGCTTTTGCCACTCGCGGCGGCCATCCCGTCTCCTACTACCGTTTTTATCCTTTTTTCCGCATTGACCTTTACGTCCGGGCTGATCAACGGTGTAGATTTCCCGCTGGTGGCAGCGTGTTACCTGGCGCTGAACAGGCAGGCGGAAAAAACTGCCGGGACCGTTTACGGGGTCGAACTTTTTGGCGCCTGTATCGGGGCCGCCATGGCCAGCGTGATCCTGGCCCCGATCCTGGGAATCATCGCCTGCTGCGTTTTGGCCGGTCTTGCCAACGCCACGGCTTTTGTGGTACTCTTATTATCCAGGAGGTCATATCCATGCCTGAAAGAAAAGCAGATGGCTGCGGTGGAACAAGCAGGCGGGCATTCCTGAAAGCAGGTGCGGCCGGCGCTTGCGCCTTGTGCCTCGCCGGGATTTGGGGCTGTACTGCGGCAGATAAAGAGAAGGATGACCAGCCGTACGCGGATCAACGGGCCAAGAAGGGTTTGCTGGGATCCCGACCCTCCCCGTGGTTCAGCCGGCTGAACGATGACAGGGTGCGGTGCCGGCTCTGTCCCCAGGAGTGTGAACTGGCAGTGGGTGAAAGGGCCCCATGCCGGGTACGGGAAAACCGTGGTGGAGTGGGCTATACGCTGGCATACGGAAATCCTGCTCTCGTGCAGGAAGATCCCGTGGAACGGATACCTTTTTACCACATCAGCCCGGGTGCCCGGGTACTCTCCATCTCCACTGCCGGCTGTAATCTCCAGTGTAAATTCTGCCAGGTTTGGGACATGGCGCTGGTCGACCCTGAGGATGTTTACGCCTATAATATGTCGCCAGAAAAGATTGTTTCCCAGGCCCGTTCTGCCCACCTGCGAGCGGTCAGCTATGCCTTCGGCGAACCGGTGATTTTTTACGAGTACATGGAAGATACTGCTGCCTTGGCCAAAGAGGCAGGGCTGCTGAACCTGGTGCATACGGCTGGATATATCCAGCCGGAGCCTCTCCAGGCCCTTGGTGGGATGCTAGATGGGGTCAATGTTGATTTAAAAAGTTTTGACGCGGCGTTTTACCGGGAGGTGGTCGGCGGGGAATTGAAACCCGTGCTGGAGACGCTGCAGCTCCTGCGGGAGGCGGGGATCCACCTGGAGATCACCACGATCGTCATTCCCACACTGAACGACGATCTGAAGCAAATCAGCGACATGAGCAAATGGATTCTACAGGAACTGGGAGCGGATGTGCCCCTGCATTTTGCCCGCTTCTATCCCCTCTATCGGCTTTCCGCCCTGCCGCGGACGCCTGTTTCTACCCTGGACAACGCCCGGGACACGGCCCGGGAGGCGGGTCTCCACTATGTTTACGTGGCCAAGGTGACCGGGCATCCCGGGGAAAACACTTACTGCCCGGGATGCCAGGAGCAAATCATCCGGCGCGTGGGTTTCGTGATCGACCAGGTTGACCTGGAAGAGGGAAGGTGCCGTTACTGCGGCCTGGATATACCCGGCAGGTGGACCTGATCTCACTGGATCCGACGCCGATGAATCTCCAGCTGCGACAAGGACCGCTTATCCAGGTTGGTCAGGCCAGCTTCCATGGCCCACTCCATGGCCTCGACGTACTCCTCGGAAGTAATCGCCCGGGCAATTTCCTCGTACTCGAAGGCCTTGTATTCCACCCGGTACTGGGACATGATGTTTACGTACGTATCGGTGGAGAGCTCTTGCGCGACCCACCGCACGAAATCGCGGGTGCCGGCCACCCGGTTGGGCATGACCAGGTGGCGCACCATCAGCCCTCGCCGGGCAATGTAGTTCTCGTCGGTGACCAGGTCCCCGACCTGGCGGTGCATTTCAATCAGCGCCTTCTGTGCTAATTCCGGATAATCTGCTGCAGCGGCCTCGTTAAAGCGCTGTGCCTGGTCGACGTCCATGAATTTCAGGTCAGGAAGATAGAGATCAACCACGCCATCCAGCAGCCTGATCATTTCCAGGCTTTCATAACCACTGGTATTGTAACACAGGGGCAGCCGCAGCCCTTTTTTTGCTGCAAGCCGTACGGCATTGAGGATCTGGGGCATCACATGGGTGGGGGTTACCACGTTGATGTTATGGCAGCCCCATTTTTGCAGATCCAGCATCATCCCTGCCAGTTCTTCATCGCTGATCTCCCGGCCCCGCCCCTCGTGGGCAATGGGCCAGTTTTGGCAAAAGACACAGCGGAGATTGCAGTGAGAAAAAAAGATGGTGCCTGAACCGCCATTCCCCACCAGGGGAAGTTCTTCGCCGTAATGGGGAGTATGGCTGTAGACCAGGGCTTTTAACGGGGCATTGCAGAAGCCTTTTTCTTCCTTGAGGCGGTTTACTCCGCAGTGCCGCGGGCAGAGCTCACATTTTTCCATGACCCCGTAAGCCTGCTCCACACGTTCTTCCAGCCTGTTTTCCGCTTCCAGGGTGAGATAGGCCGGCAGCCAGGGTTTCGAAGGCGTTTCCGTTTCTTCTTCAAGCTCTGGGGCACAGCCTGTTTGCCATAGGGGCCCAACGGTCAGGCCCAGCAGGGCGGCTCCCCCGGCCCGGCACATGTTCATGCAGAAATCCCTGCGGGTCAAGGTATTCCCAAGGCTGCACTCACTCCTTTCCTTTTGCAAGAAACTCGCCGTACACGGTTAATTTGCCAAAGACGAAAAGCATCCGGCCCCACAGCGAAAAATTGCCACTGGCGTTGCCATGGGGACGGTAATCAGCTTTACCGGAGCGAAGCGGAGGATTCGGGGACATTCCTCTGAAGTTTAGAGGTGTGTCCCCGTAACAGACGATGGAACTGTCCCCTGTGGCTAGCGGTATGCTTAAGATAAATAACATTTCGCTGTAGGCCTGGAGCCGCCTGCTTAGAGGGGTAGCGGTGGCCGGCATGTCAGGACAACGTGGATGTATTTTCGCATCGGTTTGCGGTGACCGGTTTTTTGTAAGATGCGAGTTCCCCTGTTACAGATTGATGTATTTCCACCAGCTTTACTGGTTTTTCGTGGGCTGCCGGTAGATATTAATGTCGGGATCGTTGTTGCATGTCGGGCAGAAGGCCTTCACGTCACCGCTGCCGCAGCCGTGGTTCCAGATATCAAAGGTGCGGCAGTGGGTGCAGAGGGCCTTTTCACAGCCGTTGCAGAGGACGACAGCCTCCCTGGTGCTGCAGACCACGCAGTTTGTTCCCTGGGTACTCTTCATCATGTCGTTGCTCCCTCCCGGGTTCAGCGAGATTTTTGAGCGCTTTTTCGGCTTTTCAGTATGATCAGTATACCATCGCCGCAGTAGACACGCAAGGCGGCAAGGGGTTAAATCATCGTCCGGCACTCCAGCAGCCAAACGCGCCCGGCGGCAAGGCATTTGGCAGGGGGTTCACTCCGGGCAAATCGTATTTGTGTCTGCAGACGGGCAGGAAAGGACCTGCGAAGTCGTCAAATTTAACCGGAAAGCAATCTGCCTCAATTTGGCCTATGGCTGAAAGGAAAAACATGCTATAATCATAATAATTATTGTTTATTGGAAAGGAGCCTCGACGATGAGCTGTAAGTTTCTGATCAAGGATGCAAACCAGGCTGATTCCTATTACTGTTCCAGCCAAAAGAATCCTGACGGCGCGGGTTCTCCGCCCGGCCAGGAAGCCCTCTCCAAATATTGCTTAAGCGAGTCAGCGTGGAAAGACTGCTGGATCTATGTCCGCAGCGTGGATGACAAGGTCTACTAAATACTGCTAAACATGAATTATGGGGGTGTTAGGATGGCATCCGGTTTGAACCGCAGAAAATTCCTGGGCATCAGCCTGGCTGCGGCGGCGGGCCTGGGCGGTGCAGGCCTCTGGCGGCTGCTGCGGGGAACCGGGGGAGATGTCGCTTTCGATGAACCGAAAAAAGCCGAGAGCCCGGGTCCGGAACATACACCACAGAGTATCCAGCCCGAGCCCGGTGAAAGCCCAAAGGAGGAATGGGTTGTGCCGAAAAAAGTGCAGAAAGAATTGCCCAAAAGAGCCCTGGGGAAAACGGGTTTTCAAGTCGGGTTATTCAGCCTGGGCGGTGAGGCTACCGTGGAGAAGCGTGACCGCCGGGAGGAGGCCGTGGAGATCATTCATCGCGCCCTGGATCGGGGCGTAAACTATATCGATACGGCCGCTTCGTACGGGGACGGGGGCAGTGAAGAGAACATCGGTGAAGTGATGCGCAGCCGCCGGGAGGAGGTTTTCCTGGCCAGCAAGACCCACGATCGGACCTATGACGGGACGATGCGGCTTTTTGAACAGAGCCTGCAGCGACTCCAGACGGACTACCTGGACCTCTACCAGGTACACAACGTGCGGGTGCAGGAAGACCTGGATCGTGCCCTGAGCAAGGATGGCGCCGTGCGGGCCATGGAGCGCTTGAAGGAAGAAGGCGCGGTCCGGCACCTTGGTATTACCGGTCATAAAGATCCCGAAATCCTGCGGCGTGGGATCCAAGAATATCCTTTTGACTGCCTGCTCATGGCCCTCAATGCGGCAGATCTTCATTATCTTCCTTTCCAGGAATCCCTCTTGGAGACCGCCCTGGAAAAAGAAATTGGGATCATCGCCATGAAGGTTACAGCGCGGGGAAGCCTTTTCCAGGAAGGCGGCTTGCAGACTATGCAGCAGGCCCTGGGGTATGTTTTCTCCCTACCCGTGAGCACGGCCATCGTCGGCATTTCCACGGTGGAAGAGCTGGAAGAAAATGTCGCCCTCGCCGCCGATTTTACTCCTTTCTCCCGGGAAAAAATGGCCCACCTGGCGCAGCTGGTTGCCCCCTACCAGGAGGAAGCCAATTTCTTCAAATATCGCTGGTAGTGAATCCCAACAACCTGAAAAACACCTGTGACCTGGAAAACAAGTATGGGAGGTCAGACAATGTCCAATCACTCTATTGTTGGCACCTGGAGACTGGTCAAATTCGAATACCGGGCCGAAGATGGCACCCGGTTTTTCCCTTACGGAGAGCAGGCAGATGGCGTGATCGTCTACGACGAAGAAGGTATGATGTCTACCATTATTACCCGCACTGATCGCCCGCCTGTTTCCGCCCACGATTTCGTCAATATCTCCGATGAGGAGAAGATCGAGCTGTCCAAGGGTTTCGTCGCCTACGCGGGGAAATACGAAATGCTGCCCGACCGTATCGTGCACCACGTGGAGATCAGCTATATTCCGAACTGGGTTGGCACAACTCTGGACCGATTCTACGAGTTCAAGGACGGGAACGTGATCCTTTCCACGCCCCTGGTCCAGCTCAGAGGAAAAGAATTCAGAGGGTATATCACCTGGGGGAAAGACAAATAAAGCCAGGTACGTCTTGCCCTGGACCGGATGTGTCGGCGGGGAGTTGTGTTGCCGGCATATGGCGCACGGCTCCGCGCTGCAGCGATGCAGGAAGGTTGCCCTCTAATGGTTGGACTAACGAAAAAAGATGGTTGAGCTTACTTTAAAGCGTTGCGGAAAGGTTTTTCCTGACCTGTTCGACCAGGCGATGATAAATGGAAGGGAAGGGCAGGGAAGCCAATTCTTCAGCCGTTGCCCAGCGCCAGGGCTGGACGGCCGACCATGCGCCATGCAGTTCACCCCGGTACACGGTCACATACCACCGGAGGTGACTGAAGGTGTGCTGGAGCTCTGCGATTTTGTCTTGAAGCATAACCTCTTCTTTTTCCAGGACACCGGGGGAGAGAGTTGGAAACTCCCAGAGTCCGCCGAGGAGTCCTGCTCGAGGGCGCTGGCGAACCAGGCACATTCCTCCACGCTGGATCACGACGGCGGTTATGTTAACCCGGGGAAGGGGTTTTTGTTTTTTGGGGGGAGGGATCTCCAGGGTTTTTCCCCTGCGGTAAGCCTGGCAAAAGCTCAGCAGGGGGCACTGACTGCAGGCGGGGTGGCGAGGCGTACAGGTGGAGGCCCCCAGGTCCATCAGGGCCTGGTTAAAATCCCCAGGTCTTTCGAGGTCCAGCAGCGTGTCAGCCCGGGATTGGATTTCTTTTTTCAGCGATGTTTCCAGTGAATCTTCTTCGAGGCAGTAGAGGCGGGTGAGGACACGCTTGATGTTGCCGTCGACAGCCGCCAGGGGAACCTGGTAGGCAATGCTTAACACGGCTGCCACGGTGTAATCTCCGACCCCCGGAAGATCCCTGAAGGTCCGGGGGTCGGGGGGAACCCGGCTGCCGTAACGGGTTTGCACTTCCCGGGCTGCCTGCAGGAAATTACGCGCTCGCGCATAATAACCCAGGCCCTCCCAAAGTTTCAATACTTTTTCTTCCGGGGCAGCGCTCAAAGCTTCCACGGTGGGATAAGCCTCAATAAAGCGGGTGTAATACGGGATCACGGTATCCGCACGGGTTTGCTGCAGCATGACCTCCGACAGCCAGATGCGGTATGGATCCTGCTCTCGCCGCCAGGGCAGATCCCGGGCATGCCGGTCGTACCAGGACAACAGGGCCTTCCTGATGAAAACGGGGTCGGCACAGAAATGATTTTCGCTGTGTTTTTGGGTCATGTCCTTTCTCTCCTGAAGTCCCCGGGTTGTCTGTCAAAAACGACTGCCGGGAAGCGCCCGTGTCTCTGGATCGTCTAATCACTACCTGCAAACCATTCTACTGCTTGTGGGGCCGCCTGTCTACTGGTATCAGCCTTACAGTAAGAATCTAACACCCATCCCGGGTCGCAAAAGAACGCGCGACAAAATTCCGGGCATAAAAAGGGCCCGGTGGTCTGGATGCACATACAGACCACCGGGCCCCTTCGCTGTTGGTGTTATTTACCTCAGGAAATAACCGGTTTGAAGTGCCCGATGTCCAGGAGACTACCTTCCCTTTCACCCGGATCTTTAAAAACGGCGGTTACGGGCATGCCGATTTCTACGTCTTCCGGGCTGCACTCGCCCAGCCAGTGCACCAATAGCCCGTCGGCCAGACGGATGGCGGCCAGCAGGGTGGGGGTTTCTTTCTTGCTGTCATCTTTGTTCTTATAGGCAATGGTCCATGACCAAAGTATCCCTGTTGTCCCCACGTCTACCCAGTCGTCCAGTTCAGCAAAGCACTGTTCGCAGAATAGCTTGGCCGGCACAAAAGTAAGTTTGCATGCTGCACAAGTCGTACCATATATTTTCCCGTTGTCCTTGAGTTCCTGGAAAAACTTTTGTCCTGCCACACCCGCCGTATAGCGGTTTTTTACAGGAAACGTGTCATTTTCGGGGTACCAGTACTTGTTATCGACGTTTTTTGTGATTCTCTCTAAAATACCCATGCCGGGCACCTCCTAATAGGGTTTGAAGTATTCAATGTCGGTGATGGAGCCCGTCCGTTCGCTTTCCGGCTTCCAGACCGCTTTGACTTTCATGCCGATCTTGACATCTTCGGGTTTTACTTCTCCCAGCAGGTGCATGATGCCCATGCCTTTGGAAGCTCCATCGATTTCAATCACCGCCGGCATGGGGTTGGGTTCACCCGAAGGAACCCTGCTGGCATCATAATAAATGTTGCTGATGGAGAAGGTGTTGACCACACCGGTGTCCTGGACGTACGTCCATGCACCGGAGGGCCGGTAACACAGCTCGCAAAACATCCGCGGGGGAATCATGATGCGGTCGCAGCAATTGGTTTTTTTCGCGATGATTTTTCCCTTTTTCAGTTCCGCGAGATATCGTCCGATCGCCACGCCTGTATCCCAGGCATAACGGCAGTCGAGGGCATCTTCCTCTACGAAGATCTTTCCTGACTTGATCTCATCTTCGGAAAGAGCGGTTCCTCCACGAATAAACTCTTTGTGATCCATTCATTATCCCTCCTAGAAGTTAATCTAGAAATTTATTTTTGTTACGCGTTGTTTATCCCCATAACGACAACTGAGCTGACCTGCATTAAATCACCCCAGGCCTGGGCGACGCCCAACCTGGGATTGCCCGGCACCTGTCTTTCTCCTGCTTCGCCCCTGAGCTGCCAGAACAGTTCGCACAGCTTCAAGGTGCCCGCTGCGGCAATGGGGTTTCCGACGCCGAGCAGTCCACCCGAGGGGCACATGGGCAGGTTGCCGTCCATATCGAAGTGACCGTCTCTTAGCAGTTCCACCGTTTTTCCCTTGGGGGAGAGAAGCAGGCCTTCCATGTGGTGCAGCTGCTTGTAGCCAAAGGGATCATAAGGTTCTGCGATATTAATCTCCTTGTGGGGTTCCCGGATCCCGGCCATCTTGTAAGCCTTTCTGGCCGCGATTTCCGTGTAGCGGGGATAATACAGGTCTCTTGTTGCCCAGTAAGCGGTGTCCAGGCACCAGCCTACTCCCTCGATCCATACGGGCTTGTCGGTAAGCCGCCTTGCTGTTCTTTCTGAAGCCAGTACGATCGCTGCCGCGCCGTCGGAAACGGGGCTCACATCAAGCCTGCTGACAGGGGATGCCATGACTTCAGAGTTTAAGATATCTTCAACAGTGAGCTCATTGCCTCCGTAAAACTGGGAAGCGGGATGCTTCAAGCCCTGATTTTTATTTTTCATGGCTGAAAGGGCCATATCTTCCTTGGTGTACCCGTATCTTTCCATGTACCGTTTCATTTCCAGGGCGAAAATCCAAATCAGGTTAAGGCCCAGGGCCCTTTCCGTAATCGCGTCAAAAATTGTCAGGAAAAACGCCTGGGCATGGGGCATGGCGCTGGACATTTTTTCCTCGCAAACAACCAGGCAGGTGTCGGCCAATCCCGAGGCGACGTGGTACCAGCCGTGGGCAATGGCGTGTACGCCGGTTGCTCCACCCACAAATACCCGCATGGTTGGTTTATTCCAGCCTCCACACCCGTCAGCGAGGTATTCGCCTTTCTGGTGAATACCGTCGAAGGCATCAGGAGCGCTACCGTGTGCAACACAGTCGATATCTTTTAATTTCATTCCGGCACTGTCCAAGGCCGCTTTCGAGGCTTGATATGAAAGCTCTTTCGGGGTTTCCAGGGCCCTTCTTGCGAATTTGGTCATTCCAGCCCCTACAACAGCAACTTTTCTCATTTACCTCAACCCTCCAGTCAAATCAGTTTATTTAAAGCCTTATTTGCCATTGATCATGAAAAAAGAATAACGCTTCTTTCCAGGATTTAATAACGGCTGCTCAGAACGGCAGCAGCACCCGTAGCCGTGGGGATTCCTCTCCAGGCGAAAGCCAGGCCGGTTTCTACATCGTCTAGCTGCCTCTTTCCTGCTTCTCCGCGCAGCTGGAGAACCACTTCCATGAGCCTTTGGAGACCGTTTGCCTCGTGCAGGTACCCGACTCCCAGGCTTCCCCCGGAAACGTTCACCGGGAAGTCCCCGTTCTTGGAAAACACCCCTTGCTCCAAAAGCTTGCCTGCTTCACCCCTGCTGCAAATGTTTAGTGCTTCCAGGTGCTGAAGCTCCTTGAAAGAAAAGGTGTCATCGAGTTCGGCAAAATGAATTTCTTTACGAGGATAAGTAATGCCGGCCATCTCGTACGCTTTTTGGGCTGCCAGCCGGGCATAGACAGCATCTCCCATGCCATCCAAACGGTTATCCAGGTTGGGTGTATCCGTTGCCCATCCCAGGCCCTTGATCCAAATAGGCTTGTCCGTATACTGATAGGCTTTCTCTTCTGAAGCCAGCAAAAAAACAATGGCGCCATCAAGATCCTGACTTTTGTCCAGGTATTTTAACGGAGAAAAGAGCGGGTCTGATTGAAGTACATCCTTCACATCAATTTTTGCGCCGTAAGCTGCAGTGGGGTTAAAAAGGGCGTTACCCTTGTTTTTAGCGGTGACCATGGCACACTGTTCCTCGGTGGTGCCTGTTTCATACAGATACCGGTTCATTTCCAATCCGGCGATAAAATAGGGATTTTCTTTCAGCGGCCTGACATAGGTCGGATCACAGGCATAAGAAACGACATTTGCATAATGAAGGACATTAGACGCCTTGGAAAAAGCAGACAAGGTTACCAGGTCTAATTCGCCGGTCAGCACATGCATGGCTGCCGAGGCCAGTCCCTGCAATCCATCGCCGGTAATACTCTGCACGGGTTTTAATACAGCCCCGAGCTGGTCCGGCACGTATTCATCGGCGATGCTAATTCCTTCCATGAAGTCTTCGGAGCATGCCACAAACGCATCAATGTCCTGGGGATGAACACCTCCGGCATCCTCGTAACATTTCGTTGCTGCTTCGAAAATCATTTCCCGGTAGGAAACATCCTGCGATGTTGTTCGAAAACTGGAATAACCTAAACCCACAATCGCCACTTTTTTGCTCACAATTATATCCCTCCTGTCTTGGTGTATGCAGACGTACTGACGTGGCTGGTTGAAGTTAATTTAGCCACAGCAAGGCCAAACTGTGAAAACATTCACATGGCTTGCGCGCCTTTTAACCTCCTTTCTTCGCAAGATATGTTCTGGGGTGCCCTTTATAAAAGCAATTTTCATGCCAACTTTATGAGAGGGGCTGAAGCGCCAAATCATCGGCAAGCACTGGCCGGGAAAACCGACAGGTATGTATATAAGCATCAAAAGCGATGAAATATTGCATTAAATGGGAGCCCGTTGTCTTATGATCGCTGCTCGCCTGTTCTAAGCCCGTTTGTGCCACTCATAAAAGCCGAAGCAGGATGACAACTTGATCCATTATCTTGTGTTCAGCTGTTCAGGTACTGTGTTGTCAGGAATGTTGGGAATATCTGAGGTTACATGGCCCGCGATCGTTCTGCGTGAACTGAAAGATCATAAGGGATTCTGGCGTTGAACTACTTCATGAGCGGCCGATTTTAGTTCTTCAGATCATGAAATGATGAACGAAAACCGTCTGGTGCTGAGGCTATGTAATGCGTTTATATTTCAATCTTACCACAATGGTTTTTCACTGGTCAAGCCCTGAAATGTGCTTCTTCAAGATATAAAGTGCTGCTTCTGCGCGGAGCAAAAGCTGGAAAAATCTATTTGCCAGGTAGGTCCAGGCAGGTAATGGTAAAAATATAGAGAATAATATCAATCGTATAACGATTATGGGGGCGATGACCAGCAGGCCGTACATGGACGCTAAAGACCTGCTGTGAGCCAATTGCGTACCCGACCATATGACTGTGGTTGGGTTTGTTGCGTTTTTGGTGGCCATTTGTGTTGGGGCGTTTTCACAAAAAAAATGAGGTGAAAATCAAATGAACCAATGCAGAGCAAAATTCATTAGTTTGTTCCTGGTCTTTCTTGTGCTGTGTACGATCTTCCCCACATCAGCACCCGTTACATCAGCAGCCCCATCGCCTGGTTTGCATTTTGATGGAACGCAAAGTAACTGGGCAGAATCAGAGCTTTTAGAAGCACATGCATTAAATCTTACGTATCAAGATGTCATGCAGGATTTTCATAAAAACATCACCCGGGAAGAGTTTTGTATGCTGGCCGTGAAGCTCTATGAGGGTTTGACGAATAAAAAAGCACTGGCAGGAAGCAATCCCTTCAAGGATACGACGAATCCTGAAATTCTGAAAGCCTATCACCTGGGAATCGTCAAAGGTATCAGTGCGACCGAGTTTGCTCCAGGCCACAACATTACCCGTCAAGAAATCTGTGTGATGATTCACCGGGCACTGAGCGTAAGTATCCCTTCGCTGGATAAAGATATATCCGGCTATTTTCCTTTTGCGGACCAAGACGAAATCGCTTCCTGGGCATTGGAGGCAATGAAGTTTGCGTATAAAAATCAGATCATGAAAGGTTTTTCCAGCACGACCATCGGTCCGCTGCAAAATACGACCCGGGAACAGGCCATTGTCTTGTTAAAGAGGACCTACACCAGTTACAGCCTAAATGGAACGCCTCCGGCCATGGAATCTACCATATCCACGTATCACCCACCACTTCTGGTGGCCACAAATGAATTTAACAGGTATCAGGCGATGGGGGAAAACAACCTGGTCTTTCCTGTATTTGATCAGAAAATCGAGCTCTATGTAGCATCGAAGGCCGAAAAACCTGCCAGCAAGCCGGTTCCTGAAGTGAAGTCGTCAGGCATCACCCTGATCGATCCCGGTCATATCAATCTACTGCTACATCAATCAATCTACACCCCATCATCCTACACCGCTTTTATCGATAAAGACGAAAACCCGCAGAGATGGTTTTCTTACATCTTGCACGATGCGGCCGCGGCCAAAGAAGTAGTTTGGCAGATTGCTTCCTCCCCATTTAATGGTTACCGGGACAATTGGGAAAACCCTGTTGGTTTAATGGCAAAAGGGAAAGTAAACGCTGCTGCTGGTGAATTCCAAATTGATTTTAGCAGTTTAAAGGCGAGTTCTTCCCTGGCTATAGGCGGTCACGTTGCCTTCACTTCTTCCTACAAAGCAATCCCCCAGCAAAGAAACACATTCTATGTTCGAGCTGTGCCTGTGGATGCTGCAGGAAACTCCATTGGTGAACCCGGCCGGGGAATTGCCGTTATTTATGGGGAAAAAGCAGCAGATCAGGATCCATCCCAGGTGATCACTTCCAGCTTCCAGGTATGGACACCGGTTAGTTCTTCCGGAATCTATTCTGGAGAAAACCAGGATCGCCCCTTCCACCGGCCTGTAATCACGGTTGATCCCAGGAGCAATGAAAACAGATTCTTTCATTTTCATGGATTATCCGGTGAGTACGAAAAAATTGCTGTGCAAATTTCAACCGAACCTTTTCCCGCGGTAGGCGGGGGATGGCCGAACACACCCCATGTGATCTATGAAAAAGAATATGCCATGCCGGTCGAAACGGTTGTTTCAGGTTACCCGAACAGTATTTATGTTGATTTCCCCGCATTTGCGAAACCTGCAAGTGAAATGCAAGAAGGGCAATATATTAAATACTTTCTCAGGGGAGTTGCCCTCAAAGATTCCATCGAACCCGGCATCTATGATGTTTCATATTCCAGTCCTGTAATCATCGAATATGGATACAATCCTCCTCTGACCTGGTACAGCGATTCACCCTACACGAACACTCAAACGATCCATGCTTCCCTGCCAAATATAAGAATTAAGCGCTATACCCCCGTTAAATGGCCGGCCAAAGATTACTTGCATTATTATTATGTCTTCAGGGCGCCCAAAGCCAATGAGATCCTGCACACGTGGAAAAACAGCGTCAGCGGTGAGCTGCTCCTCCCTTACTATTTTCATCAAGATTATTATGCGGCAAAGGGCATCCATTCCCCCGAGGACTATGAAACAAAAATCGTTCCAAAGGTGCTGCCAGTTGGCACAAAGGTGCATTTCCCGCCCCCGACAGAGGCGAATAAATCGTGGTACGAGCAGCTGTTTGAAGGTGTTGTAAACTTCTTCAAGGACCTGGTTTTTGTGGCAAAAACCCTGGTCAATCAAGTCAGTGCAGCCTATGATAACGCAAAAGTGGGGTTGATCACCTTTGTTGTTGATCTCTGCCCGGTGGAATCTTTAAAGGGCCCGTTTGCCACGGCGCTGGAAGGACTCGTCAATTACGGGCTTATGAGCCTGGGTATTCCACCTACCTTGCCCAATTTTGACCAGCTTGCTGATCTGAGCATGCAATATTTTGCTGAAGTTGTGCTGACAGAAGCAGGTATACCGTCCACGGAGTGGACGCAAAAAATGGTCACAGACCTGGCAGAAGGGATCGGAAATGAAATCAACAAGGCCGCCAGTTATGCCGATTACAACCCTGTTGATGCCGCTTTTCTGAAATTAGATCCGGATTATTTATACCGCCCTGCTTATCTTGACATTGAACTCAGCAACAAGAGCAATGCGGTGTCCATTGCCGGAAGTTTTGATCTCCATGTCACATTTGAGATGGACTACTATAACAAGATCAACCCGCAATATCCTTTATTCCTTTCGGTGCCAAGCAACTATGCTTACACTTCCGGGGCGGGTATAACGGCAGCGTCTGCTTATCGGGAGCATTTTGAATACGGGCTGAATCATTACACGGTGAATTATAGTCAGGGCGATAAAGCACTTTATGATGTTTACAATCCTCAAATTGGGATCAAGGTGCCGAAACTGCTGCCCGGCGAAACGACGGAAGTAAGGGTGTATTTGAATCCTTTTGATAGCCCGAAGTTTACCCGTTATCCGGAAGGACATAATTTACATCCCGTTGATTTTGAAAACATGTACTTTCATAATGGAAATAAAAAGTTCACCTATTTCCAGCTTATCGGAAGATTTCCTTCAGCCAGGGAGTATCTGCTGCAGGATAGTCAGCGCTTTTACCTGGATCCCAAAACAGACTATGTTTTTACGGATCAGCACAAAGCCAAATTTCATGAAAAGATTCAGAAACCAGTCAGCGCCGGTTGGGTGAATTAAAACCCTTAACTTTAAAAATCTTTCCATGCGCCTCGTCAAGATCTAATTTATGGTATAGTATGTCATGAGGAAGGAAATAGTTACGCTTTTCGCCCAGAGATGTGCAAACGGGACATAAACCAGTTCGATCTTTACAGCATGACAATCACCTCTTTCCGTCGGTAGATTGATCAAAGGAGCGAGAAATTCACGATGCGAAAATCGCTGCGCATCGGCTGCGGCGCCGGCTATGCCGGTGACCGCATCGATCCTGCGGAAGACTTGGCCCGCCAGGGAGACCTGGACTACCTGGTGCTGGAGTGCCTGGCCGAAAGGACCGTGGCCCTGGCTCAACTGGAAAGGCAGAAGGATCCATCCCGGGGATACGGCCAGCTATTGGAAGAAAGAATGGCAGCGCTTTTGCCGTACTGCGGGGCAGCGGGATTGAAAATAATTACCAACCTGGGGGCCGCCAACCCCCGGGCTGCCCTGGAGCAAACCGTCTCCCTGGCCGAAGAGATGGGTATCCGGCCACTGAAGGTGGCGGCACTCCTCGGAGCGGATGTGCTGCCGCTGCTACAGGAGAAAGACAGCCTGATCTGGGAACGCGAAGCCCTTTTTTCCAGCATGGCGGACCGGGTTATCTCCGCCGATGCCTACCTGGGGGCGGACGCGATCCTGCCGGCGCTGGCCGCCGGGGCAGATGTTGTCCTTACGGGACGGGTGGCAGACCCCTCGCTGTTCCTGGCACCGATGATCCATGAATTCGGCTGGAAACTGGATGACTGGGAGCGCCTGGGTCAGGGAACGGTGGTGGCACACCTGCTGGAATGCGGGGGCCAGGTCACGGGCGGTTATTTCGCCGACGGGATCCACAAGCAGGTAGACAACCTGGCCGATCTTGGCTTTCCCCTGGCCCAGGTAGACGGGGAGGGCCAAGGGGTCATTACCAAGCTGGAAGGAAGCGGCGGGGTGGTGAACCTGCAGACCTGTAAGGAACAGCTCTTGTATGAAATCCACGATCCCGGCGCTTATTTAACCCCGGATGTGACGGCAGATTTCTCGCGGGTTTTGCTGCAGGAAACCGGGAAGGACAGGGTAGCGGTCTCCGGGGGTTCCGGGCGGCCCCGGCCCGACGCGCTCAAGGTTACCGTGGGCGTGATGGAAGGTTACCTGGGGGAGGCCATGATCGGCTTTGCCGGTCACGGCGCCGTGGAAAGGGCCCTGCTGGCCCGGGAGATCTTGGAAAAGCGTTATGCCCGGCTGGCTCTAGCCCTGGAGAAGACCCGCTTCGAGATCGTGGGGCTGAATGCCCTACACGACCATATCGGGGAGCAGAGCGGCCTTCGTCCCTACGAGGTGCTGCTGCGGGTCGCCGTGCACGGCAAGGAAGAAATGGAGGCCCGCAGGGCCGTGCAGGAAGTGGAAGCCCTTTGGGTGAACGGCCCCGGGGGACCCGGGGGCGTGAGAAAACAGGTAGCGCCCATGGTGGCGGCTTATTCCACCTCGATCCCTCGCCAGGATTTAGCTCCCTATTTCATCTGCCGGGAGTTGAGCTGATTTGGCCCGGATAAAGCTTTATCGACTGGCCCACAGCAGGTCCGGTGACAAGGGAGAAATAACCAGCATCTCCCTTTTCCCGTACCGGGAAGAAGATTACGATCGGCTGTGCCGGCAGGTGACCGGAGAAGCCGTGAAAAGACACTTTGGTGCCATCGTCCGCGGGAGAGTAGATCGCTATGAGCTCCCTGACCTCCAGGCCCTTCACTTCGTGCTCCACGGCACCCGGCCGGGGGGGGTGGCCGCCGCCCTGGACCTGGATGCCCACGGGAAATCCTTGAGCTGGGCCCTGCTGCAGATGGAGATTGAAACGGCAGAAGACGGCCCGGAGATCGACCGTGAAGGCCGGGCAGATGGGAAGCACCAGGAACATGGCGGCGAAGAAGACTAAACCAGGATAGATTGAAGCATTGTTGCTCAAAGATGCATGTTTGCGGCTTCAGTCCGTTGCTTCATCTACGTTTTGTGTCGCAAATCCCTGGCTGAAGGCAAGCAGGGGAACAAGGGTTTATGACTGAGTGAGCTTGATCACCAAGCATATTTATCTTGAGGAACACCAGGTTTTCATTTTCCTTTCCAGGCTCTATTCTTTTCCCGGGTTATGTGCCGCCAGGATTTTCCTGGCGAAATGGCCGGGCGCCATTATATTTTTGCAAATTCGTAGGGAAGGAGGAGTGCAGTGACCGCCTCGATGATCATTCCAGCCGCGTTGCTCCTGCTCCTGGTTTTTATTATTGCCGTGATCGCCGGTGTGAAGGCAGATTCAAAAGAAGGAGAAGAGGACATGATCAAAAATATTTATCTCTACCTGGTGCTCTTTGCCACGTTAATGATGAGCATCGGCGGCAGTATTGGCGCCTTCATGGCGGTAGCCGATATGGTCGCCCCTGCCCCGTACTACCAATCTTTTGAAGATTATGCCCGCTGGGGCATGGAGAGGTTCCCTCCCGAACCCGAAGGCGCAGAGAGGGAAAGCCTCACCCGGGAAGAACTAAGGGAAAATTACGATGCCATGGTCCGGGCAGAACGGGAGCGGCAAATGAACCGGGCAAAAAATACCTTGCTCAAGAGTTTTGGCTGGATCATCATCCCGCTGCCTGTCTTTATTTTCTTCCAGCGTCGCCTCAGCCGGGGTAAGTGAGCGATGTCAGGCGTCACACAGCTGCAGGGTGGCTGCAGGGCAGGTGAAGCGGCCCTGCAGCGTGGTTAAAACCAGGCGGTCTGCAAGGAAGGTGAGCACATGAGCAAGTCCTTGGACAAAAAACAATCCGTGGCGAAAACCATGCAGGAAATTGCCCTGTTGCTGGAACTGAAAGGGGAAAGTCCCTTTAAAAGCAGGGCCTACTACAATGCGGCCCGGACCCTGGAACTGCTGGGTGAAGAAGAGCTGCGCCGCCTGGTCCAGGAGGATAGGCTCCAGGAGATACAGGGCATTGGCACCGCCTTGAATGAGAAGATCAAGGAACTGGTTTCCACGGGCAGTTTAAAATATTACGAAGATCTGAAGGCCGATATCCCGGAAGGACTGCTGGAGATGTTGAAAGTCCCCGGCCTGGGACCCAGGAAAATAAAAACCCTGCATGACATGTTGGGGGTTAAAACCCTGGGGGAACTGGAGTATGCCTGCAAGGAAAACCGCCTGGTTGCCCTGAAGGGTTTTGGTGCCAAGACCCAGGAAAAAATTATGAAGGGTATTGCCTTCCTGCGGCGATCCCAGGGGCTCTATTTCTACAATGAAGCCCACCAGATCGCCCTTGACCTGCTGGCAAGCCTCAAGGACTTTTCCGGCCTGCTGGAGGCAAGCCTGGCCGGCAGTATTCGTCGCTGCAAGGAAATCGTCAAGGATATCGACCTGGTGGCCAGCAGCACGGATCCGGCCGGCCTCACCCGTTATTTTGCTGAACTCCCCCAGGTTGCCGAGGTTGTGGCCAGGGGTGAAACGAAGGTGACGGTGCAGCTGCAGGAGGGGATCCAGGCCGACCTCAGGGTCGTGGAATCGGAGGCTTATCCCTTCGCCCTGCACCATTTCACCGGCAGCAAGGAACACAACACGGCCCTGCGTCAGCGGGCCAAGGCCATGGGCATGAAGATCAACGAGTACGGCCTCTTCCACGGGGAAGAGCGGCTGGCCGGGAAGAGCGAGTCGGATCTTTTTCAGGCCCTCGGACTGGCCTATATTCCCCCGGAACTCCGGGAAAATTACGGGGAAATCGAGGCTGCGGAAAAAGGGGAGCTACCCGAGCTGGTGGAAGAAGGGGATATCCAGGGTATTTTTCACCTGCACAGCGCGTACAGTGACGGCGTCAATTCTTTGGAAGAAGTGGTCCGGTTTTGCCGGGATGCCGGCTTTACCTACGTGGGCATCTCCGACCACAGCCAGACGGCTTTCTACGCGGGAGGCTTAAAGGAAGCAGATCTGAGAGAACAGATGGAAGCGATCGATCGTTTAAGAGAGAAATATCCCGAGGTCACTATCTTTAAGGGGATCGAGTCGGATATTAAAAGCGACGGCTCCCTGGATTATCCCGACGCCATCCTGGAGCAGTTGGACTTTGTGATCGCTTCGGTGCATTCCGGTTTAGGCATGCCCGGGGAGAAGATGACAGCCAGGCTGCTCACCACCCTTGACCATCCCCGGGTAACCATGCTGGGTCACCCCACCGGCCGGCTGCTCCTGGGCCGGGAAGGCTATTCCCTGGACCTGGAGAAAGTCTTGGAAAAAGCCCTGGAAAACGGCGTGATCATCGAGCTAAACGCCAGCCCATCCCGCCTGGACCTGGATTGGAGACACCTGAAAAAAGTCAAGGAGATGGGGCTCATGGTCTCCATCAATCCCGATGCCCACAGCCTGGAAGATATCCAGGATACACGCCTGGGGGTGGCCATGGCCCGAAAAGGCTGGCTGGAGAAAAAAGATGTTTTTAACACCCGCTCCCGGGAAGAGGTCGAAGCCTATTTAAGCACCAGGCAGCTTGCGGCTTCCGGGAAGTAAATCAAGTTACAAAGTAAATCAAGTTACAGAGGAAAGGAGCTTATGCATGTCATCCCAGGAAAGATTGGCGGAACTGGAAAAGAAGATGCAGATCATGGCCCAGGTGATCCCAGAGACCATGTCCGGCTTTCAGGCCTTCAAGCAGGCCGTGATGCAGGAGAAGGGGCTGACAGTCCGGGAAAAGACCTTGGCCGCGCTGGCCATCGCCGTTTCCAAGCAGTGCCAGGACTGCATCGTAAACTGGGTGAAGGCGGCCATCGAGGCCGGGCTTTCCCTGGAGGAAGTGATCGAGCTCTGCGGTGTGGTTATGCTGCTTAACGGAGGCCCGGGGGCTGCCTACGCGACCCAGGCTGTCAAGGTATATCAAGATCTGAAAAAATCGGAGTAGTATCGCGTTGCCCGGGCGAGAAGATGGGCAAGCGCTTTGCTCTCCTGTTCCACTTCATCTGCAGGCCCAAACTTTCAATAGAGACGAAGGAGGTTTTTCCCATGAAAAGGTTTTCTGTGGTCGTCGTTATGCTGCTGGTGCTGCTCACGGTCATCTTCTGCGGTTCGGTAGCTTTTGCCCAGGCTCCAGAAATTATTATTTTTGTGGGGGAGGAGTGGTTGGAGTCGGATGTTCCTTCCGTGATCCAGGAAGGGCGGACCCTGGTACCGATGCGGGCGATCCTGGAAGCCCTGGGAGCATCCGTCGGCTGGGAGGCCGGCGAGCAGAAAGTTACAGCTTCCAAGGAGGGACTGAAACTGGAAATGTGGGTGGGGAATCGGCAAGCTTTGGTCAATGGCGTCGAGACCACCATGGATGTGCCTCCCCGTCTGATCAGCGGCAGAACGATGATCCCCTTACGGTTTGTCAGTGAAAACCTGGGCGAAGAGGTGACCTGGGAGCCGGACCTCTACGCTGTCGGCATTAATGCCGCGCCGGCTGAGATCTTGCCGCAGCTGCCTTTCCGTGAAACGTCTATTGCCGGGGTGCGCCTGGGGATGAGCAGGACCGAGGTAAAGGATATCCTGGGATCACCGGCTTCCGAAAGCAGGCAGTACAGTGATTTTCTGGAAGGGTACCAGCGGGTGATCACGTATCCCTATGGCGAATTCACCTTTTATGAGAGCGAGGGCCGCGCTTATTTGTATCAAGCTGAGATTTCCGACTCCGATCGGGCAGGCGGTTCCCGGAATATCCGGATCGGGGACTCCGTGGAGGAGGTACTGAGGAAGTTTCCCGATGAAAGCAACCCCCCGGTGAAGGAGCAGTTTATTGACGGTTATTACCGGATTCTCTACGGGGAATATGATCATCTGCAGCAGTACGGTGTGGTGCGCTACGACGGAAATATGAATCCCGTGGGGGTTAATTTTAGCACGGAAGATTACCTGGGGTTTGTGGTGAACATCCAGGACGGCCGGGTTACTTCCATGAAACTTTTAATCCAGATGAACTAACCCTAGAGCGAGATATTGCAATTAGCTGAGCCACAGGAGAAGCTTTAAGCGTTACCGAAGTGAAGCGGAGACTTCGGGGACATTCCTCTGGTTTTTAGAGGTGTGTCCCCATACCTCTGCGATTTAAGATAAACAAGATTTCGCTGAAGATCTAAGTAAACGAACATCCTGCAGCCGGGTATCGACGGTAATTCCCAGGAATGAATGCTTTTTTGCAAAAAAGCCGGTTTATGATGGACCGGCTTTTTGTTATTTCTCTTGTTCAAATTTCAAGTGCATTTTTCACATTATGTGCAAATTTCCCTTGACCGGATCATATGTTCGTGCTATAATGATAGCGAACATTTGTTGGTAGGGGAGATGAAAATGCATAATAACCGAGGGTGCAAATGCTGCAAAAGCAGCTGGAAGGCGCAGGTCAAATCATGCTTGATCCTTTTGCTGCTGGTCGCTTTGTCCTCCTGTGCAATTGCCCTCTACTTTAGCCATGAAACGGGCGGCACAGCCGAAGGCATACGATATTTTGAAGAAGTTGTGGTGAGCCCGGGAGATACCCTTTGGACCCTGGCCGGGCCGTACCGCCCTGCGGGCATGGATATCCGGAATTACGTGGACATGGTCGCAGAGATAAACGGCGTGGAGCACGGCATCATCCAACCCGGGCAGCTCCTGGTCCTGCCCCGATAATCAGTTTTAGTGATCAGTAGGAAAGAATATTTTACTCTCTCCGTAAAAAGATATTGACCGCCCTGGAAAAAGTCTTTACAATGAGGATAAGCAAGATGATAATTTTGGCCACCGTTCTATGGTTTTCGTAGCCATGAACCGGTGGTTTATATTTTGCGTAAATTTAAAGAAGAACCAGCTGAGGAGTTCAAAATGATGAGGCGTTTTCACATCGGGGGACGGATCGTAAAAACCACCCTGGCGGTCACCCTGGCAATTTTTTTCGCGCAGCAGGTAGGCCTGGGAGACCGGGTTACCCTGGCGGCCCTGGTTGCCCTGCTTACCGTGCAGAAAACTTTTTTCCACTCCCTGAAACAGAGTATGGCGACCCTGGGGGCGGTACTCTTAGGCGGGATCCTGGGAACGACCCTGGGCTATTTTTTTGGTCTGACTCCCCTGGCGTACGGGGCTGCCGCCCTGTTGGGGATCTTGCTGTGCACGAAGTTCGGCTGGTACGACCAGACCATCCTGACCACCCTGACGGCCATTGGAACCATCTTCAGCGGGGCGGCCGTGTTGGGCATGCATGCTGTCCTGCAGATCGCTGCCGCCCTGATGGGCGGGGTGTTCGCCCTGATAATCAATTATCTATTTAACCCGAATTACAGGCAAGAACTGGTGAAGCGCATCTTGCAAATCGAAACCGACCTGGGGCAAATGTTCGATTTTATTATCAAGGAATTGCAGGATTTGGGATGCAGCGATGAAGAATTTAAAGAGCAGGCTGCTTGCCTGAAAAAAAGCATTGAAGAGGGTCTGGAAATCGCCGGTTTTATTCGTAAAGAGCCCCGCTTTATTTCCAGGAAAGCACCTACGGATCAATATTACCAGGCCCTGCAGCTTTTCCAAACCCAGGTTTACCGTCTGGAGGAAATGCACCGCCTGGCCCGGCTGATGCCCGTGGAAATGCCGCAGGCGGCTCGCCTGGCTCGCCTGCTGCGCATCGTGCAAAAAATACAGCGCAACAAACTCCGGGGAAGAAAAGCACGGTATGCCCGGGTGGAATACGCCATGGAGAACCTGGACAAGTTGTTTACCGATCTGGAAATGCCCTGCAGCCGGAAGGAATTTGTCAGCCGGGCTTCCCTGTTTCACATGTTGGAAGAGCTGAAGCGTTATTACGAGCGGACATTAAAACTTCCTGACATGGGTCATCACCAGCTGTAATGGAGGTGCCAACATGCCCAAGAGAACAGACCTGGAAAAAATACTGATTATCGGTTCGGGTCCCATTGTGATCGGTCAGGCCTGCGAGTTCGATTACTCCGGCTCCCAGGCTTGCAAAGCCCTGAAAGAGGAAGGCTATAAAATTGTGCTCATTAACTCCAACCCGGCGACCATTATGACGGACCCGGTGATGGCCGATGCAACGTATATCGAACCTCTAACCATTGACTTTGTAAAAAAAGTGATCGAGCGGGAGCAGCCTGATGCGGTGATCCCGGGCCTGGGAGGGCAAACGGGGCTCAACCTGGTGGTCTTCCTGGACCGGGAAGGCTTCCTGGAGAAACACGGCGTGGAAGTCCTGGGCACGGCTCCTGCATCCATCTCCCGGGCAGAAGACCGGGGTCTTTTCCGGCAGGCCATGCAGGAAATCGGTGTCCAGGTACCGGCCAGCGATATTGCCTGCACGGTTCAAGAGGCGGAAGATATCGCAGCAGAAATCGGTTTTCCCTTGATTTTACGCCCGGCCTATACCCTGGGTGGAACAGGGGGGGGCGTGGCCTATAATATCGAAGAGTTGATCGAGGCTGCGGTTTCAGCCCTTGCCAGCAGCCCTGTGGGCCAGGTATTGGTGGAACAATCGGTCTTGGGATGGAAAGAAATCGAGTTCGAAATCATTCGGGATGCCAGGGGCAGCATGATCATTGTCGCTTCCATGGAAAACGTGGACCCGGCGGGGGTGCACACGGGCGACAGCATCGTGGTTGCGCCGGCCCTGACCCTGTCCAGCAGCGAGTATACAGCGTTGAAAAACCTCTGCAAATTGGTGATTCAGAAGATCGGTGTCCAGGCCGGAGGGGCCAATATCCAGTTTGCCGTGCATCCCGACACCGGTGAAGTATGCATCATCGAGGTGAATCCCCGCCTCTCCCGCAGTTCAGCGCTGGCCTCCAAGGCCACGGGATACCCCATCGCCTGGGTATCGACCAAATTGGCTGTCGGCTATCACCTGGATGAGGTCATCAACCCGATTACGGGCACGACCAGCTGTTTTTTTGAGCCCGCCCTGGATTACTGCGTGCTGAAAATCCCCCGGTTTAATTTTGAAAAATTTCCCCATGCGAATACTACATTAACCACTTCGATGAAAGCGGTCGGCGAGGCCATGGCCATCGGGACGAATTTCAAGGAAGCCCTGCAAAAAGGCTTGCGCTCCATGGAAAACGGGCGAGCCGGGCTGGGTGCCGATGGGAAGGACCTGGATATCCGCAAGTTAACCCGGCAGCAGATTGCTGAAAAACTGGGCGTACCAAATGAAGAACGCATTTTTTATCTTCGCTATGCGCTGCAGAAAGGTTTTTCCCTGGAGCAAATCTTCGAACTGACCAAAATCGATCCCTGGTTTTTGCAGAACATCCAGGAAATCGTGAGTTTGGAGCAAGAACTGTCTGCCTTTCGTCGTCCCGTCAGCCATGAAGCCCTGAAGAATATAACGCTCGAAATGATGAGAAGGGCCAAGGAATATGGTTTCTCTGACTTACAGTTGGCGTACCTGCTGAACTCTACAGAAGAGTCCATCTATCAATGGCGGGTAGACCGCGGTGTTTGTGCTGTATACAGGGAGGTGGACACCTGCGCCGGGGAGCACGAGGCAGCGCGCCCTTATTTTTATTCCACGTACCGGGGAACGGACGAAAGCCGCGCGACAGCGCAGCAGAAAGTGGTTGTCCTGGGCGGGGGTCCCAACCGGATTGGACAGGGGATCGAGTTCGATTACTGCTGCGTGCACGCTTCCTATGCCCTGCAGGAAGCCGGTTGCGAGAGCATCATGGTGAACAGCAACCCTGAGACCGTCAGCACAGACTATGATACATCCACCCGGCTTTATTTTGAGCCGTTGACCCGCGAAGACGTCCTGAGCATCATCGAAAAAGAGCAGCCGGCCGGGGTGATTATCCAGTTCGGGGGACAGACGCCCCTGAACCTGGCCCTGGCCCTGCAGGCCGGCGGGGTGCCGATCATGGGGACGAGCCCTGACAGTATCGACCGGGCGGAAGACCGCAAGCGTTTTGATGCCTTGCTGCAAAAACTGGAGCTGAAACGGCCTGAAAGTGAGACAGCCATGTCACCGGAAGAAGTTGAGGTTGCCGCCGGCAGACTGGGTTACCCGGTGATGGTGCGCCCCTCTTATGTGCTGGGCGGCAGAGCCATGCAGATCTGTTACAGTGAAGGGGAACTCCAGGACTACATGATCCACAACGCCGCTGTCAGCTATGATCACCCGGTGCTGGTAGAAAAGCTCCTGGAGGATGCCGTGGAAGTCGATGTTGATGCCGTATCCGATGGAGAAACGGTATTAATCGGGGGTGTCCTGGAACATATCGAGGAAGCCGGGATCCACTCCGGGGACAGCGCCTGTGTCCTGCCCGTGTACAGCCTCATGGATGAAATCGTGGAAAAAATCAAGGAGAACACCCGCGCCCTGGCCCTGGAGCTGCAGGTTAAAGGGTTGATGAACGTGCAGTACGCAGTAAGAAACGACATTGTCTACGTTCTGGAAGTCAACCCGAGAGCTTCTCGCACCGTGCCCTTTGTCAGCAAGGCCGTCAATGTTCCCCTGGTTAAAATCGCCACCCGGGTCATGCTGGGACAGAGCCTGGCTGCGCTGGGGTATCACGAGGATATTGAAATTTCCCATGTCGCCGTGAAAGAGGCGGTTTTTCCCTTTAATCGTTTTCCTGGGGTTGATGCCGTGCTGGGGCCGGAGATGAAGTCCACGGGGGAAGTGATGGGGATCGATTATGGGTTTGGCCTGGCTTATGCCAAGTCACAGCTGGCTGCTGGCCAGGTATTACCCGCTGCAGGCACGGTTTTTTTAAGTGTGCGGAACCAGGATAAAAGGTCTGTGATCTTCTTGGCCAAAAGACTCGTTGAACTGGGGTTTTCCATCGTCTCCACCCGGGGCACGGCGCGTATTTTACGCCAGAATGAGATCGATCTGCGGGAGATTCCCAAGCTGCACGAAGGGCGGCCCCATGTGATCGATTTGATGAAAAACGGGGAGGTCCAGCTGATGATTATCACTACCAGCGGTGGGATGGCCAGTAAGGATCAGCGCTTGATCCGCTCCTACGCGGTGACCCATGGTATCCCCCTAATCACGACGCTCTCCGGGGCCCAGGCCAGCATCAGCGGGATTGAAGCCATGGCGCACAAAGACGTGCAGGTGAAATCCCTGCAGGAGTACGGAGAAAGAAAATGAAGATTTTGCCGGCCAGGTTAGTTGACTGAGTCGCTTGGTTTGCTCGCCGCTCGTTTATGGAGTAAATAGGTTGCAAAAAAATACAAGGCGGTACTGAAAAAGAGGGCGTTGATGGAGGCGCCCCACAAGAATGTAGATCCCAGAAGCTCAAAAAAACTGACCAGCTGCTCCTGGATATTCCCCAGTTTCAGGATCAGGGCGTACTGGGCTAAGATAAATTCGATGAGGTTCTCTTTCCCTGTCGCTTCGGCCAAAACCAGGCTCCCGCTGACAAAATTCAAGGCATACATCAAAGGCACCAGGGGGCCGGTCAAGAGGCTGATGGCTGTAGCACTGGCCCTGTTGATGCGCAGCAGGGTGGCCAGGAAAAAGGCCAGGAGAAAGCCCAGCCCCAGGGTGGGGAAAAAGTTGACACCGATCCCCAGGGCGCATCCCAGCGCGACCTTTTGCGGCTTTTCTTTGGTTTCCAGGATTTGTTTTTCCAGGTTCCTGTAAAAACGCTGCTGCAGATTTTTCCACTTAGCTCGGAAATATTGACGTGCCCCACCGGTTTTTCCTTTGCCCAAGGCTTATTCACCCTTCAGCCAGCGGAGAGGGGATTTCCCGGGTGCAGAACATCCCCATCGCGCTGGAAAATATTTACCTGGTTATTTTTGACCTGGGCGTGCAAGCAGGGCAGTTACTCGCTGCCCCAGGACCGGGCATGCTTCCAGGAGCGATAGAGGGAATCAGAGCTACCTTGCTGCAGGGCCTGGTTTTCACGGAGGTAGACGCCGCTGCGTTTTTCGGCGCCGTAAATGCGGCGGTCATCTCCTACGGGGCAGACTTTGATACAAATGCCGCAGGGGTAGCGGCGCTGGGCGGTCAATTTTTCATGCCACTGGCGGCAGGCCTCCCGGTGAAAAACCACCGCGGCCTTTCCCGTTGGCGCCTCCAGGGCTTCACAGGGGCACAAATCTATACACAAGCGGCATTGCAGACAGAGCTCGTCCTTCAAGATGGGATCGGGGGAGAGAGGATCTTCCAGGAAAAGGGAGACAAAACGGACGCGCGGGCCGTAACGGGCGGTTAAAATACTGTTGTTCCAGCCCATCGTGCCCAGCCCAGCAAAATAAGCCGCGGCCCTGTGGTCAAAAGCGGCAAAGGGCTTGTACTGGAGGTATTTGATGCTGCCGAAACCGTCCCGGGGGAAGAACGAAGCCGCCACCTCCATGTTGAAAAGATATCTGACCGCTTTGAGGGCCAGGCGGTCCAGTTCCCGGTTGCAACTTTTATAAAGCTCCATGTGATAGGCCGATGGGGTGGTTTCCACGATTGGCAGGGGCATGGCCATTCCAAAGACGACGACGGTTCGGGCGGGGGGCCATACCAGCCGGGGCGAAAAGGCGCTCCAGCCTGGATTCGTCTGATCCCAGAGATCCACCGGGGCATAGCCGACCAGGTCCGCCCCTTCCCGGGAGAGAAAACGAGTCAGTTTTTCTTTCAGCCGGTTCTCTTTCATAAGCCCTTCTCTTTTCTGGCTTGCATAATGGACTGCGCTTCTTCGGCCAGGATGGGGGAACCCTCCCGGGTAAACTGCTCCACGATTTCTTCTGTTCCGCTGTAATCCAGGGAATAAAGGGCTTTCAAGGCGATGATCCGGGAAAGATACTTCGGCGCATATATGCGGTAGGCCTGCTTTTTCTCCGGAATGAAGCCCCTGATATAGCCTTTGCGAATGGGCCTTCCATAGGTGTGCAGGGAGAGCGCCGTCTTGCCGCCATAAGCCTCCATGCGGTGAATGCCTTGATCCAGGGGGTAAACTGCGGCGGTATCTCCTGGTTGCAGTGTTGAATGTGCGCTTTCCTTCAGTTCGACGGTATATGGATCTGTTGCGTTGTCCGTGCGTCGGAAGCGGGTCAGGCTGATTTGCCCGGAGAGGCAGCCAACCACACCCCAGGAGCCGTGGTCATGAATGGGATAAGGTGCGCAGGCCTCCCAGACAAAAAGACGGACGGAAAAGAGTCCCCCCGGACTGCGGTGGATCGTAATATCGTTGTAATCAGCGGCGCGCAGTTCTCCCATTGTTTTTCCCGCGGCCATTTCTTCCAGGTGTGGCAGCAAAAAATCAGGATCCGCCAGCACCGGGGCGATTTCCCTGGAGACGATTTTGATAGCCTCGTTGTGATCTTCGATGCTGGCCAGGCGTGTTTCCAGTAAACGGCAGTACGACTGAAAAATTTCTGTCATCTGGCAGTCTCCTCATGTGCAAAGAGGGATAAATTTCGGGGGACGCGAATGGTTCTCTCATCCTAATGATATTCGTTTCTTGGGTTGCTGTCAACTGGAATAAGGCCTTTTCCTCGCAGGCAGGTCCGGGCTCACCGGGGTCAGCGAAGCATTCTGGCAAGAGGGTAGCCCTTTTGCAGTCTACTTTTATTGACCCCATTACCCCAGGGAGAGCGATCTAAAGATCAAAGACATTGAAACCTGACTCAACTTGATCTTCAAGATAATGATCATAAACCAGGTTCGGAGGTGTATTACCATGTCCCGCCCGTTGATTTTGTTAAGTCTGTGCTATGTCCTGGGGATTTTCCTGGGGCGTTATTCTTTTACCATGACAGGGACGTTGATCCTTCTCTGCGGCGCCCTGGTGGGAATCTTTCTCGGCCAGCTCCGCAAAGATCAAGGTGCGCGGGCCTTTGTTTTCATTTTACTCCTTTTTCTTGCCGCCGGAAGTTTGGCCTGCCAACTGGCGTATCAGCAGGCCCGGGGCAACATCCGGGATTTCAGCGGCACGCACGGCACCCTGGTGGGCATGGTGGCGGATGAACCACTGTGGAGAGAGTCCGAAGTTGTTTTCGTCCTGGAGCCGGAGTCCCTGCGCCTGGGGGACCAGGTCCACCGGGTCACTGGAAATGTGCGGGTGACCTTGAGCCTGGAGTCGGAGCACGAAGATCCCCTTTTTTTGGGCTACGGAGAAAAAGTGTCCTTGAGGGGTGTATTATATGAACCACGGGAAAGGCGCAATCCCGGGGGATTTGATTACCGCGCCTTCCTGGATCACCAGGGAGTGGCGGCCACCTTTTATACTTCTTCCTCGGGCGCGGCCTCCCGGGGTATTTCCGAGAGCATGTCCACTTTCCAGTCCACCGCTTTGTTCATCAAGGAACGCCTCTCGGTTGCTTTGCGGGCGCACCTGCCGGCAAGAGAAGGCAACCTTTTAACGGGACTCATTTTTGGGGAGCGCCGGGCCCTGGACCCGGAAGTAGAACAGTTTGTGAGGCGAAGCGGTGTATCACACCTGCTGGCCGTGAGCGGTTTACACGTGGGGCTGGTGGCGGCTCTGCTCTGGGCAGCAGGGAAAAGGCTCAAACTAAGCGGCTGGGCGGCTTTCTTCCTTATCACAGTCATGCTCTTTACTTATACTTACCTGACGGGGATGAAGCCGGCAACGCTGCGGGCTTTTACGATGATCACCCTGGCTGCCGGGGCGCTCTGCCTGGGTCGCCGCAGGGATCTGCCCACGGCTGTGGCTGCTGCCGCGCTAATCACGCTTTTTTATAATCCCCTGCTGTTGTTTTCCGTGGGGTTTCAGCTTTCGTACGCGGCAACCCTGTCCATTTTACTGCTGGCCTCCCCCCTGGAAGATAAGATAAGGAAGCTGCTGGTTCCAGGTCTCCCTGGCCCGCCTGCTGCTTCAAACTTCCCGTCCCAGGCCGGGGAAGCTCCCGTGGCAGTGAAGACGTCCGATCAGCCGTCCCCTTTCGTCGATCGCGAGGGTGTGATAGGTTCCGGGTCTGCAGAAATGCCGGGTGAACCGTTGTCCCCACGATCTACCTTCAAGGAAAAACTGGCCTCCCTGGCTGCCGTGACACTGGCGGCGCAGATCGGTGTGCTTCCGCTGACGGCCTACCACTTTGGGGAGGTATCTGTGCTGGCCCTGGCTACGAACCTTTTGGTTTTGCCCGTGATGGCCCTGGTCTTGGGCATCGGGCTGATTTCCTCCCTGCTGGCCCTTTTCTTTCCTGCTGCCGGGGGGATCGCCAACCTGGCCAATTATCCCCTCCTGGCCTACATGCTCTTGATCACGGGAACAATCGGCGCCTTGCCTTTTTCTTCTTACACGGTTTTTCCACCCCGGGTGCCCTGGCTGGTGCTTTATTACAGCACCTTAAGCTTTACGGCCGGGGGTGGGCTC
>PWRN01000080.1 GCA_003556225.1 Syntrophomonadaceae bacterium | reverse complement strand
TTTCAGCCGGATGGAGAAGAATTCACCGTAGACCTGGGATCGTACTATTTCGAAGCACATGGGGAGTCAGTGCAGGGACCCAATGAAGGCAGCGCAAAGTGCGAACCCAGTATAACCACAAACATTACTTTAGAAGAACCTGGCACCTTGTTCGCATTAAGTTACTGCAATATACATGGCTTGTGGGAAAACACCCTGGAAATAAGCTTTTCTTAAAAAGCTTCAACCATTGGAAAAAAGGAGGAGGAGCCTTATCATGTATGCAAGGGTTAGTAAAATTCCGGGAAATCACGTCGAGCAGATTCTTGAACATCTTAAAAATGCCAGTAATGAAGGACTGGAAGAAGTGAAGGGTGCCTATTTTTTAGTTGATGAAAAGAAAGAAAAGATGATGACGATCACCCTCTGGGAAACAAAAGAAAAAGCGGAAGCCTCCTTGCCGGCCGCGAAGAGAATCTTTAAGGAATTAGAAAAGATTACCGGATGGCCAATTGAAACAGAGCATTATAAAGTGGCTATGCAGGAATAACCAATGTCGTGTTGATCCCTTGATAAGTGTTGATCCCTGGTTAAACGGGGTTAGCCGAAAGATAAAACTTTTGGTTAACCCCGTTATTTGTGTCCATTGACATGTCCATTGATTTCCTTAAAGACCGGATGCGGGAGAAGGGTTTCCCTGGCCGGCGAGAATCAGGCGGGAGAAACTTCCTTCTCAATCCTGAAAAAACGCGACGAGAACCTGGATCGGTACCTGCTGACGAAAGGAGCATGAATTTTCTTTGTGATGGATATAATGCCGTGTAAATTTTTGAAATAATACATCACCCACGATAATTCAAGAAGCACCGGCGGTTATATTCCGACGTCAGGGCAGGAGAGAAAAAGGATATCGGTCAATCAGGAAAATTACTTTTATATAGATAGAATTTTTTATATAGATAGAATTATTAAATATTTAAAACATATTAAATACTTAATAAAGGGGAACTTTAAGATGTGTCGAATATGACATACATATGAAATCTATGCATCATCAAAACATGAAGATCTTTACGTTGTTTCAACTTTCTGAAATTACAAGTATTGAGATAAAATCTCATAAAGGAGAAAAAAGCTTTGTCTGAATTAGTTAAGCTTTTGCCAAAGTCGCCCACCGGAATCGAGGGTTTGGATGAAATCCTGTATGGTGGTATTCCGAAGGGTCGGCCAACACTGGTGTGCGGCAATGCGGGCTGCGGCAAAACGCTGCTGGCCATGGAGTTTCTGGTGCGTGGAGCCACCCAGTTTGATGAGCCGGGTGTTTTCATGTCTTTTGAGGAGACCGAACATGATTTGATCCAAAACATAGAATCTCTCGGGTTTGACCTTACAGACCTGATCGCCCGCAAGAAGATAGTGATGGATTATGTATCTGTAGACCTTGAAGAGATTCTGGAAACGGGCGAGTTTGATCTGGAGGGCTTATTTATCCGCCTGGACCATGCTATCAATTCTGTAGGTGCCAAGCGGGTGGTGCTGGATACGGTTGAAACACTTTTTTCCGGTCTACCGAACCCGTTAATCCTGCGCACCGAGCTGCGACGCCTGTTTCACTGGCTCAAAGACAAGGAGGTCACTGCTATTATTACCGGTGAGCGCGAAATGGAAAAGCTTACCCGTCATGGCCTGGAAGAGTACATTTCTGACTGCGTCATCCTGCTCGATCACCGTGTCACTGAACAGATTTCCACACGGCGGTTGCGCGTGGTCAAGTATCGCGGTTCAACGCACGGCACCAATGAATATCCTTTCCTGATTCTCGAAGATGGCATTTGGGTGATGCCGATCACAACATCCTATTTAGAGCACACCGTATCCGTGGAACGGGTATCCACCGGTATTTCGCAATTGGATTCCATGCTTGGCGGTAAGGGTTATTACCACGGCAGCTCGATAATGGTCGCCGGCACCTCCGGCACCGGCAAATCATGTCTCGCGGCACATTTTGCTGAAGCGGCCTGCATGCGGGGAGAGCGGGTGATCTATTTTTCTCTTGAAGAATCCCCCGACCAAATCATACGTAACATGCGTTCCATTGGTATTGACCTGCAAGTCCAGGTGGAAAATGGTTTACTCCAGCTTGTTTCTGCCCACTCTTCAATGTATAACCTGGAGATGCATCTGGCGACGATATACAAGGCAAGCGAGCAGTTTCAGCCAAGCATCGTCGTTATCGATCATATCAGTAGCTATTACTTAGGGGACGTCAGGATCGAAGTTAAGGCAATGCTGTTACGCCTGGTAAACTTCTTCAAGACCAAAGGCATCACTGCAATGCTTTCCAACCTGGTCACGGACCGCAACCAATTCGGTCACAATGAAAGCATCTCTACCCTGGTAGACACTTACCTGCAACTGCGCAATTTAGAGATCGATGGCGAGAGCAAACGCTACTTGAATATTCTCAAATCGCGTGGCATGGCTCATTCCAACCGGACCCGCGAGTTTAATATTACTGATCAGGGCATTGTCCTGCTTGATGTATAAGATGGAACCGGCAGCGTTCTGACTGGATCGACATATCCGGAGCGGAGGCGAAGGAGTAAGCTGCCAAACGGGAACATCGGCAGGAGATTGAATGCAGCCAGCATCAATTGAAAAACAAGTGAAAGGCGCTGGAAGTCCAGGTTGCCGTTTTGGGCGTATTTTTAGAAAACGAGAAGGCTGAATTTCAGCTATCCGCTCAGGCAGGCGTAAAACTGCGAGACACACCTCTTGCAAAATCATGCCGAGCTGACAAAAATCGCCATGTAACAAATAATTAAACAGGGGGTTTAAAATGGCCGATAAAACAGACAGGCTGACAGAGAGTACAGCGCAATCATCGGAAGCGTCCCCCCAAATATGGAATCTGCGTCTTTATGTGGCCGGGCAAACCCCCAAATCTCTTGCTGCCATTGCAAATCTTAAAGCTATTTGTGAAACACATTTGCAGGGAGAATACACCATCGAAGTGGTTGATTTATTGGAGAACCCGCAACTGGCAAGCGGTGACCAAATCCTGGCCATCCCCACCCTGGTGCGTAAACTGCCGCCGCCGCTGCGCAAGATCATCGGCGACCTGTCGAATACCGAGCGTGTCCTGGTCGGGTTGGATATGAAAACAAGCGGGGAAAAGGAGTGAATTAAATGATTGATGGATGTGGTGACAATCCATAAGAAAATAAGCGATAGCACAGGAGCAATCGAGGGTGCCAATGCTGAGTTGAAGAGCACCTACGTTCTGCAGCTCTATGTGGCAGGCACTACCCCTGCTTCTGGCCTTGCTGTTAAAAACATCAAGCACTTCTGTGAAAAACACCTGCAGGACCGCTACAACCTGGAGGTAATTGACCTCTACCAGCAACCAACCATGGCTGAGAGAGAGGGGATCATTGCTGCACCTACGTTGATCAAGAAAATGCCCCTCCCACGGCGACGCATTATTGGAGATATGTCAGATACAGAGGGTTTGCTGAGGGAGATGGATATACAAAAAAGTGAAAAGAACCTGTAATCTACGTTCCCTTCCCGGGTAGTCGGGAAGGATTGAGTCCTTAGTCTTAAATGAAAGGTAGCCTGATTATGACCAAACAATCTTCACCGAAAACTCAACAACAGTGTGAATGTGAGAACCTTCTTCTCCGGTTGGAAGAGGCAGAGGAAACTCTTCATGCCATCCGAAGCGGTCAGGTGGACGCGCTGGTTGTCTCAACTGTGCACGGTGAGCGAATTTTCACCCTTGAGGGGGCCGACCATTCCTACCGGTTATTGATCGAGAACATGAGCGAGGGTGCGCTCATAATAACAGGGGAGGGCGTGATTCTTTACGCCAATAAATGCTTTGCCGAAATACTCAAGCGACCGCTCGAAAAGGTGATTGGCTCCTCAATCACGGACTTTATCACCCCTGGCGGACAACGAAAACTTCAGCAATTATTACCAGAAGAAAATGGTGCGAAGCGTCTTGCAACACTTGACCTTGTGGGCAATGGCGGCGCCCTGATTCCGGTCCAGCTTTCCTTGATTAATCTGCAGAGGGATGATATGCCGGATACCATCTGTATGGTGGTAACCGACCTTACAGAGCATAAACGGGCAGAGGAGATTATTTATGCAGAAAGACTGGCGCGTCTTAAAAGGGAAGAAGCTGAGCGTGTCAACTTAGCAAAAAGCCGGTTCCTGGCCAAAATGGCCCATGAGATCCGTTCTCCCATGAATATTATCATTGGCATGGCTGATCTGGTAAGTGAGCACATCCATTCTCGGGAACAAATGGAATATATCAGTATAATCAGGGAATCGGCCGATTCCCTGATCGCTTTAATAAATGACATACTAGATTTTTCTAAAATTGAAGCAGAAGCCCTTGAGTTAGCCCAGATTCCCTTTGATCTTTCTCATTTATTAGAAAAGATCATATTATCCGTAACCCCCCAGGCTAAAAAGAAAGGCTTGAAATTAATTTATTCTTTTGATGACAATATTCCCGGTATTGTTCTGGGAGATCCTATGAAGATTAAGCAAATATTGCTAAATCTTATTGGGAATGCCATAAAGTTTACAGATAAAGGAAATGTGACTGTTAACGTATGCTTAGATAAAAAAGCGGAAACAGAAAAACTTGCTTCTAAGGATGTTGCTCTTGTTCACTTTATCATCAGCGATACCGGGATTGGCATACCATCCGATAAGATGGATCAAATATTTGATATTTTTTTCCAATGCCAAGAATTAGGAGCCTATAAAGAAAAGGGTACAGGCTTGGGGTTGCACATCACAAAGAACCTGGTGGATTTGATGGGCGGTTTCATCGGAGTTGAAAGTAAGGAGAACTATGGCAGTATTTTTTATTTTACGATCCCCTTTTCTTTGACCGAGAGGAAAAAGGGTATGCATGAAGAGTCCCGGTTGGCAACTGCCCGAATACAGCCTGCTGAGCAAATCTTCGTAAAAGATAAAAGCGCGTTGAATATACTTTTGGTGGAAGATAAACCCATGAACCGAAAACTGACAGAGATTTATCTTGAGAAAAGGGGTCACAACGTTAGTAGTGTTTCTAATGGAAAAAAAGCACTGGAAATGTACGAATCGCAGCAATTTGATCTTATTCTGATGGATGTTCAAATGCCTGAAATGGACGGATTTGAAACCACGGCGCATATTCGCACTATAGAAGCAAAAAAGGGAGGATATATTCCCATTATTGCCTTAACAGCCTATACCACGCAGAAAGATAAAGATAAGTGTCTGCAGGCAGGGATGGATTACCATGTATCCAAACCGATCGATACGGAGGAGTTGTATTACGCCCTGGGCAGGGTTATGGAAAAAAAGTTGGATAAATCTGTGCAAAAGGCCCTGCCACCGGTAGACGCCCGGGAGATGTTGCAACAGATGGATGGAAGCAGTGAATTGCTGGAGGAACTGTTGGGAATCTTCTTCCAGGACTTTTACCAGGACATGTTTGTGCTAAAAAAAATACTGGAAAAAAAGGATGCTCCAGCCGTCGCAATGGTGGCTCACGGTCTTAAAGGTGTACTTGGGAATCTGGGCATGAGAAACGCTTACAAGATTGCGTACGAACTGGAGAAGCTTGCACATGAAAACAAACTGGAAAAAGCCGCTTCATTGCCCGGGTTGTTGGAAAGAGAAATTAAGCAAATGGAAGATTTCTTTTCCCGCAGCGGATGGAAGGAGCAAATTGATTCTTATTCCCCGCAAGACCAGGCATATTGAAAGTCGTCATGATATTATATGTTTGTCATGATATAGAATTCCCTTCCCTGTCGGTGCGGCGGGAAGAATATGATTTCCGGAAAGGTCGGCAGATCATGCCTGTTGATAACTCACAACCGAACAAGCCGGTCATCATCATCACGGACGACCACCGTGCAACCAGGCGCTTGATTCGCAGTGTCCTTGCTCCTCACGGCTATGAGTTGCTTGAAGCTGCAAACGGCAGGGCAATGCTGGATCTCTACACCGAATCCCAGCCCGATCTTATTTTACTGGACATTGTCATGCCTGTTATGGATGGATTGGAAGCCTGTAGACGTTTGCGAACGTTGCCGGGGGGCGAAAATGTGCCTGTTTTAATATTTACCGCCTATGATGAAGGTGCGGAAATGGAACAAGCCTTCTTGGCCGGCGCCAGCGACTTTATTGGCAAACCGGTTAATCCGGCAGAACTGCAACACCGCGTAAAGCGGTTGCTCCACCTGAGAAAGCTTGAACTGCAGCGAGAATTGGCTGAAATTGAGCTCCAGTCCAGCTACACTACGATTCGGTCCCTATCCCGGAAAGTGCTGAATGCTTATGAAGAGGAAAAGGTTCGGTTGGCCCGTGAGCTCCACGACGAGGTAGGGATGACGCTGACCACGCTAAAATTGAACCTTCAGCTGCTCCATAAAAAACTTTCTACCCAGGACTCTGTCCCTGAAAAGCAGTTAATGTCATTAATCGAAAATGTGAACCATTTGCTGTCCAACATCCGCGACAAGGCGGTCTTCCTGCGGCCTCCCTCCCTGGATGAGCTGGGTTTGGTTGCCGTGATCGAAAATATGGTCAATGAACTGAGCCAGTATATCGGATTGCGCGGTGAATTTACTACGGGGGGTAACTACGAAAAACTCCCCGTGGAGATCGAAACCGCGCTTTATCGCTGTATCCAGGAAGCGCTGACCAATGTGGCCCGTCATGCCTCAGCCGGGCGGTTTTCCGTGCGGCTAGACTGCAGCGCAAAGGATGTTCGCGTAAAGGTTAGGGACGACGGTATTGGTTTCGATCCCCGGACCCACGGCGATGATGGCAAACACCTGGGTCTGCAGGGAATGAAGGAAAGGGTGGACCTGCTTAGCGGAACGATTGAAATCAATTCATCCCCGGGAAAGGGGACGGAGATCCAAATCACCATACCGCTGCTGGAACAGGAGGTGAAAAAATGAGAGTTCTCCTGGTGGACGATCACCCTCTTTTCTGCCAGGGCTTAAAAACCCTGCTGGAAAGCAAGGAGGG
>PWRN01000044.1 GCA_003556225.1 Syntrophomonadaceae bacterium | reverse complement strand
CTGAGCCGCTTTTACCCCATGGTGTGGCGCATTAAGAACAAGCTGCCCCAGCTGAAGACCGTCATCGCCACCAACATCAAGGAGCATTTTGCCGGGCACATGCGGCTGCTCTACACCCTGGCCAAGGAGAAAAAAGAAGGCGACCGGGTGGATCTCCGGGGGGGCGATTTCTGGCTGCAGGACTTGTTGAACAAGAACGCCGGCGCAGCCGTGCCCCGGCCTGCGATCACCCCGCAGACGGAGGCCTGCTTCCTCTACACCGGGGGGACCACGGGCGTCTCCAAGGGGGCGGTGCTGACCCACCGCAACCTGGTGGCCAACGTCTACCAGTGCAAGGCCTGGCTGACCGACGCCCAGGAAGGCAAGGAAGTGACCCTTTCTGTGCTGCCCTTCTTCCACAGCTACGGCATGACCGCCTCCATGAACTTTCCCGTCTACACCAGCGGCACCATGGTCCTGCTGCCGCGCTTCGACCTGAAAATGGTCTTGAAGCTCATCGATCAAGAAAAGCCTTCCCTTTTCCCCGGGGTGCCTACTATTTATGTGGCGATCAACAACTACCCCGAGATCAAGAAGCACAATTTAGGGCATATCCGCGTCTGCCTCAGCGGGGCGGCGCCTCTGCCGGTGGAGGTCCAGAGCACCTTTGAGAAGCTGACGGGGGGCCGGTTGGTGGAAGCGTACGGGCTTTCCGAGACCTCCCCGGCCGCCCTGATCAATCCCGTTAACGGGCTGCGCAAGGCAGGCAGCATCGGTGTGCCTATTCCCAGCACCTATGCCAAGGTGGTGGATGCCGAGGATCCTGCGAAAGAGATGCCCATGGGGGAAAGCGGGGAGCTGGCCATCATGGGGCCCCAGGTGATGAAAGGCTACCACAACATGCCCGAGCAGAACAAGGAGGCCATCGTGGACGGCTGGTTCCGCACCGGGGACATGGCCACCATGGACGAAGACGGATTTTTCTACATCGTGGACCGCAAAAAGGACATGATCATCACCGGGGGCTTCAACATCTACCCGCGGGAGATCGAAGAAGTCCTCTACAGCCACGAGAAAATCAGCGAGGCCGCCGTGGTGGGCATCCCCGACAAATACAAGGGAGAATCCATCAAAGCTTTTATTGTCCTCAAGGAAGGGCAGACCATGACGGAGCAAGAGGTGATCGATTTCTGCGCCGAGAATTTGACCCGCTACAAGGTGCCCAAACAGGTGGAATTCCGGAGCGAGCTGCCCAAGACCATGGTGGGCAAGATCCTGCGGCGGGTGCTGCTGGAAGAGGAAGAAGCCAAGATGGAATTACACGAGGATAAGCCCGGGGAGCCCGGGGAGAAAGAAGAAAATTAGGGGAAAATGGGGCAAGAGCAGAAAAAGAGTAGCGAAATTAGTAAAACATCCACGGGAAGAATGTTCGCGCAACCCCACCCCGTGGATGTTTATAATTTTCTCTTCAGGATGTCATAGATATTCTCCCGGGTGCCAGCCAAGGCAACGACCATAACTTTACTCTGTTGATCGATGGAATAAATGAAACGATAACTCACTTTTTTATAAGTAAAATCATAGGTAAAGTAACCGCTGAGGTCCCCGTGAAGCGGCTTTCCTTTCCGGTAAGGATTTTCAGCACAACGCTCAATGTGAAAAACCATTTCTTTTCTTGCCGGTCTATCCAGTCTTTTTATTTCTTTTAGCGCCGAATGTCTATATTCAATTCCATGCATCGGCTAATCTGTGTCCAATTCTTCCAGCGCATCAACATGGGAAACCTTTGTTTCTAAGCTGCGCCTTTTGAGTTCTTTAGCTATCTCCTGCGACAACTGCTGCATTTTTTTCGGAAGCATTTCTTGGATTTCCGGGTCACCGTAGCCTTCACCCCTTAAATCTCTAACCATTAATTCCTCCAGTTCTTCTGTAAAAGAAACAGGTTTAATTTCAGCTTTATCATCCTTGACCTCTAAATAAATATATTCCCGGATAGAAAGACGGGTCCTGACTTTCTTGGGTAGCGTTATCTGTCCCTTTGGACTCACTTTTAATTTTAACAACTCACCCATATTGATCACCTCGGTACCATTATAGCTCAAAAAGTAAAAAGTAGAAAGTAAAACATTTTACATCGCGTTCCAGGTTAACCTCGGTGGCAGCAAACCACGGGGACGGTTCCTGCGGATCACTGAAGTGATCCGCAGGAACCGTCCCCGTGGTTCATCCATTTATTCTGTTCTTCGGCCCACGGCCGAACGCGGGGAGCTATCAGCCGCGTACCGGCTGTACTTCTTCTACCGGGCCGGACCAGTCCAGCATGCCGCCCTGCAGGTTGTAAACGTTTTCGTACCCCTGCTGCACGAGGAATTCGGCGGCCTCGGAGCTGCGCCGGCCGCTGCGGCAGATGAGCACGATGGTTTGATCCCGCTCCAGCAGTTCGTAATCCGTTTCCAGATCGCCCAGGGGGAGTAGAAACGCTCCAGGGATGTGCCCCTCGTTGTATTCGTGCAGCTCTCGCACGTCAACCAGCAGGAGGTTTTCCTCTTCCTCCATCAGCGTCAGTAGTTCTGCCGCAGAGATATCCTGGTACGAGGCAGGCGGCGCGTCAGGCGTGGCGTCGGAGTCCGGCTGCTGGCAGCCTGCACCGACAAAAAGAAGGGTTATAATCAAGAACAGCGAAATATAACCTATGTTCCTGGAAAGATGTTTCACCCTTGATTCACTCCTTTCCCGCTATTGCACTTTATCCCTATTGTACACCAGGGGCCAGCAAAAGAACAGCCCTTATCTAGAACAATATGTTTCGAACCAACACTTATTATTGCTTGTTTGGAGCTGTTCAATATAATAATGCTGTTTTTGGTGATCGAGCTTGCACAGGAATGAATATTTTTTCTGCAACCAGGGAAACGGCAGTGATACCTGACTAAACTACAGCCATATACCTGTTTTTACCCGGCGGCCTGTGTTCGAGATTGGAACTCGTATCAAGCTCACCTGACCTGGGTTTTCCGGGTGAGATCAAAGCCCTGACTTCACCCGGCAATCCACCCTTGTTATAGCGATGTTCTCCGGACGGATGGAAACAGTGGACTGGGACGGGTACCCCGTCCCCATGTCCCATATTGCATTTCATTTCACTTGTTGAAAGGGGCCTTTTCCATGTATTTTCCGTCAAAGCGCGATGCCTGGCTGGGAGTTCTTCTCTGGGGAGTGGTGGCCAACGGGCTGTTTTTTTCCTTGCGCGACCCCGAAAGAACGGGGCTGTTCATCGCCATCCCCCTGCTGATCCTGGTCAGCTGGATCTGGTTTTCTACCGGTTATACCCTGACCGATGATCTCCTGCGCGTGCGCTGCGGGCCTTTCCAGAAAACCGTGCGACTCGAGGACATCACCCGCATCCGGGAGTCGAGAAAATTCCTGGCCTCGGCAGCCCTTTCCGTGGACCGGCTGGAGATCCATACGGAAGTTCGCTACCCGTATATCATCTCCCCGCAGGACAAGGAAGCTTTTATTAATGAAATCCGCAGCAGGCAGCCGGATATCCGCCTGGAAATGAAAAAAGGCAGCAAGATCGGGAAAACCAGGCCAACGAAGCAGAAGCGGCGCCGGTAAAAAGGGGGGCCATTGGCCCAGGCACCCTGCGCACTCCCGGTTTTGCTGCTGTGATAACAGTTTTTTGCCCTGAATCTTGCCCTGCCTGCTGCCACTTCGCGCTGCTGCTGCTATCTTCCGTCCTGCTCTCCCCCCTTAGCCCGGCAGGCCACTTTCCCCCAAGTATTGGTTCACCGGGTCGTCCTATGCGCCGCGGTGAGCGCTAGATTTGTGTATTCCCCCCTTGACAAGATACCCCCAGGGTGTATAATAAAATTATACCCATGAGGGGTATGTTGGTTTCTAAGGAAGGAGTGGACGCGGAGTTGGAAAAACGAGAGATTAAACTGGTGGGCATGACCTGTTCCAGCTGTGCCCAGCGGGTGGAAAAGTCCCTGCAAAAGATGGACGGGGTACAGCGGGCGGCCGTGAATTTCCCCCTGGAAAAAGCTTACGTGGAATACGACCCGGAGCAGGTCTCCGAGGAGCAACTGCTGCAAGAGATCGATAAAACGGGCTACCGCGGTCAGGTGGAGGAAAAAACGAGCCCGCTGCAAACCCTCACCTTAAAGATCCAGGGCATGACCTGTGCCGCCTGTTCCAACCGGGTGGAGAAAACCCTGGGCGCCCTGGAGGGCGTGGAAAGCGCCGCGGTGAACCTGCCGGCGGAAAAGGCCACGGTGCGCTATCGTGCCGGGGCGGTGACAAGGGAAGACCTGGTGAAGGCCGTGGAAACAGCGGGCTACCAGGTGGTTTCCCAGGAGGAGGCACCCCCGGGGGAACGAGGCGAAGTCGAGGGAGAGGGAGAAGGCGCAGGGGTTGAAGACACCGATGAGCTGAAGATGCAGCGGGCCCGGGACAAGATGAAGCTGGCCGCAGTTTTTGCCGGGGCAATCATGGTCTTGATGATGGTGCACATGTTCGTGGTGCCCATCCCCGGTTACTTTCCCATCACCGCCGTGCTGGCCTTCCCCTCCATTTTCATCGCCGGCTGGGAAACCCACCGGGGTACCTGGCGGGGCCTGCGCCACGGCAGCGCCAACATGGATACCCTGGTGACCCTGGGATCCCTGGTGCCTTACTTACTGAGTTTTTTGCGCTTCTTCTTCCCCATTACCACCTTCGTGGAGATGGCCGCTTCCATCATGGCCCTGCACCTGGTGGGCCGCTACCTGGAGACCCGGGCCAAGGGCCGCGCCTCCCAGGCGATCAAGAAGCTGCTGGCCATGGGCGCGAAAAAAGCCCGCATTCTTGTGGACGGCGAGGAAAATGAAATCCCCGTGGAAGAACTGCAGCCCGGGCAGATCATGGTGGTGCGCCCCGGGGAGAAAATTCCCACCGACGGGGTTGTGGTCGGGGGCGAGAGCAGCGTGGATGAATCCATGGCCACCGGGGAGTCTATCCCCATTAGGAAATACGCGGGCGATGAGGTCATCGGGGCCACCGTCAACGGGCAGGGCTTGCTGCGGGTAGAAGCGCGCCGGGTCGGGAAAGACACCTTCCTCTCCCAGGTGATCAAGCTGGTGGAAGAATGCCAGGGCTCCAAGGTGCCCATCCAGGAGTTCGCCGACCGGGTGACGGGGTATTTCGTGCCCTTCGTGCTGCTGGTGGCCCTGGGGGCTTTCACCTCCTGGCTGCTCTTCCCCGAATTTCACCTGGGCATCGTGCGTTTCTTCAACTTCCCCTGGACCAACCCCGACGCCCCGACGCTGACCCTGGCTATTTTGGCGACCACCGCCGTGCTGGTCATCTCCTGCCCCTGCGCCCTGGGGCTGGCGACTCCCACCGCCTTGATGGTGGGCAGCGGGCTGGGGGCGGAGAAGGGCATCCTCATCCGCAGCGGGGAAGCGATCCAGACCATGAAGGATATCAAGATCATCGCTTTGGACAAGACGGGAACCATCACCCGGGGGAAACCGGTAGTCACGGACCTGGTTCCCCAGGGAGATTTCCGGGAAGCGGATCTGCTCTATTACGCGGCCAGCCTGGAGTCCGCCTCGGAACACCCCCTGGCCTCGGCCCTGGTGGAAAAGGCCCGGGAGAAGGATTTGGCTCCCGGTGAAGTCGAAAAATTTGAGGCCGTTGCCGGGAAGGGGGTCCGGGGCCAGGTGCAAGGGAAACCCGTGGTGGTCGGCAGCCGCAAGTTAATGGAGGAGAGCGGGATCGGCTATGCGCAGCAGGATGTCCACGCCAGGCTGGAAGCGCTGGAGGAAGAAGGCAAGACTGCCGTGCTGGTGGCCGTGGATGGGCGGCTGGCGGGTATCGTGGCCGTGGCGGACACGTTGAAAGAGAACTCCGCCGGGGCCATCGCCGAAATCGAAAAGATGGGCATCCGCACGGCCATGATTACCGGGGACAACCGCAGGACGGCGGAAGCCATCGCCCGCACGGTGGGCATCAGCCGCGTGCTGGCGGAAGTGCTGCCCGAGGGCAAGGTGGCGGAAGTGCGCAAGCTGCAGGAGGAATACGGAATGGTGGCCATGGTGGGCGACGGCATCAACGATGCCCCGGCGTTGAAACAGGCTAACGTGGGCATCGCCATCGGCACGGGGACCGACGTGGCCATCGAGGCGGCGGATATCACCCTGGTGCGGGGGGATCTAGGCGCCGTTGTCTCCGCGATCAAGCTCTCCCACGCCACCTTCGCCAAGATTCGCCAGAACTATTTCTGGGCCTGGTTCTACAACTCCGTGGCCATCCCGGTAGCGTTCCTGGGGCTTTTGCACCCCATCATCGGGGCCGGAGCCATGGCGCTCAGCTCCTTTAACGTGGTGATGAACTCCCTGCGCCTGAAAAAGGTCAACCTTTAAATGAGTCACTAGAAAATGCTTGATATGTAGTTTTGAGATTGTAATGGGGGTTAACATTCACGCTTGAATACGACATGATGATGAAAGGGGGATGAGCCCTTGGGGAAAAACAACGCGTATAATACTTTCGGTCTAGATGAAAAGAAACCGGGAGGAGAACGTCAAGAGGCAAGCCAGGAAAAAAACCATGGGGCAGATCATGAAGTAAAGCAGGAGGTGATCCAGAAGAACCGTCCCCGTGGATCGGAGGAGGTGATCCAGGAGAACCGTCCCCGTGGATCGGGTGGAGCGGAAGAAGGGTGCCCGCAGTGCCATCACCCGCAGCTGCAGGGAAGCTACCAGGAGCACAAGAAAAAACTCTTGGATGGGTTGAAGCGGGTGGAAGGGCAGGTCCGGGGGGTGCAGCGCATGGTGGAAGAGGAGCGCTACTGCGTGGACGTGCTGACCCAGATTGCCGCGGCGCGCATGGCCCTGGCCCGGCTGGCCCTCATCGTCCTGGAAGACCACACGAAGGGCTGTGTCAGCCAGGCCATGCAGGAGCAGGAAAGCGCCGGGCGCACCATCGAAGAGCTAATGGGTGTAATCAGGAAGATGATGGCTTAGATGCATAAATGAAGCTTAAATTAACAGCCAGGATGTATATGTGATCAAATATATGTTTTCGATTATTCAGGGTTCGGCTTTGCGCGGG
>PWRN01000025.1 GCA_003556225.1 Syntrophomonadaceae bacterium | reverse complement strand
TTATCAACAAAAGCCTATTCATTCCAATATCTGCGCTTTTCATTCATTGGGCGAGCCAAAATCTACACCGTCACATCACTGCGTAAAGATCAAAAATACTGAGAATTTTGCTAATAGATTTCTAAGCACTTCTTATGGTATCGTTTAATCAAGATATCATAAGGAGAGATGCTCAAATGAATACTACCACGATTATAATTATTTTGATTGTTCTAATTGTACTATTTGGTGGTTTTGGTTATAGTCGATCTCGGAGGAGATAAAACTGGATTTTTCGACAATGAGGCCAACATTCGCGTATGATTAAATGGCAAGTAGTCTACTCGGAGCAGGCAGAACTGGATTTGCGCAGTATTTACGAGTATATTGCCTTTTCTCTGCTTGCACCTGAAGTTGCGAACCCTTCAGGGAGCCTGGCTTTTTGCGATGGCCTGTTCCAGGTCGGCAATAATGTCCTCTACCGTTTCCAGCCCCACGGAAAGGCGGATGAAGTCTTCGCTCACACCGGTGGCGTAACGTTCCTCGTCGGTGAGCTGCTGGTGGGTGGTGGAGGCCGGGTGGATGATCAAGCTCTTGGCATCACCGATATTGGCCAGGTGGGAAAGGAGCTCCACCGCGTTGATCAGCTTGATCCCCGCTTCGCGCCCGCCCTTGATGCCAAACCCGATGATCGCACCATAGCCGTCTGTTAAAAACCGCCGGGCACGCTGGTGGTCCGGGTGGCCGGGCAGACCCGGGTAGTTGACCCAGCTCACTGCCGGGTGCGCTTCCAGCCAGCGGGCCACGGTGAGGGCATTTTGAGCGTGGGCCCGCATGCGCAGGGGCAGGGTTTCCAGGCCCTGCAGGAAGAGGAAGGCGTTAAAGGGCGAAAGGGCGGGCCCCAGGTCGCGCAAGAGCTGCACCCGGGCCTTCATGATATAGGCAATCCCGGGAACCACTGCCCCATCGTGGTTCCCGAAGGCTTCCCAGTAGCTAACCCCGTGGTAGGAAGGATCGGGATCCACCAGCTCTGGAAATTTCCCGTTGTTCCAATTGAAGCGGCCCGCATCCACGATAGCTCCCCCAATGCTCGTCCCGTGCCCCCCGATAAATTTCGTCAGGGAGTATACGGCCAGGTCAGCCCCGAAATCGAAGGGGTTGAACAAGGGTGGTGGAGACACTGTGTTATCGACCACCAGGGGGATGCCGTGCTGGTGAGCGACCTCTGCGACAGCGGGGAAATCATCCACGTTGTTCTTGGGGTTGCCGATGGACTCCAGGTAAACCAGCCGGGTATTCTCGTCCACTGCCGCCGCCACCTGGGCCGGGTCGGCGGAGTCGACAAAGCGCACCTCGATCCCCAGCCGATCCAGGGTATAGTGGAAGAGGTTATACGTCCCCCCGTAAAGGTAGCGGGTGGAAACCACGTTCTGCCCAGAAGAGGTGATGTTCAACACGGCCAGGGTGATGGCCGACTGCCCCGAGGCCACGGCCAGGGCCCCGCTCCCCCCGCTCATCGCGGCCAGGCGTTTTTCCAGAACATCGCAGGTGGGGTTCATGATCCGGGAATAGATGTTCCCAAATTCCTCCAGGGCAAAAAGACTGGCCGCATGTTCGACAGAATCGAAGACATAAGATGTCGTCTGGTAAATGGGCACCGCCCGGGCATTGATAGCCGGATCCGGAACCTGTCCCCCGTGCAGCGCCGTGGTTTCAAGGCCTGCTTTCTTGTTTTCACTCATCGCTAGCGCCTCCCCGCGATCATCTTCCTCGTATTCGCTGTATTTTATAGTATCTTGGTAGATATTATAGCATTAAGGCAATTTTAATAGAATTCGCGGCTGCTGTCAAACCTTTCTTGAACGCTTCTTTAATTGCGGGAGTTGTCTTGTTCCTGGAGTCCCCTGCTCTGCAGCAGCTCCTGCACGATTTTTTGAATCCGGTTACCTTCACCGGGTTCGATCGCCACGGCCCCGCAGCGGTCACAAATCAGTCCTGAAGCGTTAAAGACGATCTCCAGTTTCTCTTCTTCGTTTCTCCAGACAAAAGGTGCGATAAAATGCCGCATGGTTCCGCAGGACCAGATGCATTTATATTCTTTCATGCCAGCTCACCACCTTTTGTGATTTAAAAGACGCCGCCATTATGATGTTTAGCACATGAAGCTAATTCGATGGCCGGTAGGATGTGTTCGCTCCGTCGCACGGGATCATCAACGCGTTGCCGTTAGCCTAGTCGATGCTTGCCCGGAGCCACGTCCCGTTCCAGTCAACTCGCGCGCCCAGGTATTCGCTGACGTAACGCAAGGGAATCAGGGTGCGGCCCTGGCGGATCACAGGGACGGTATCCATGGTTCTGGTCTGATCGCCAACGTGAACCTGCGTATTGTCTATGGTAAAGATCAGCTTTTTCCCGTTCCGTGAAACGGTAACGGCACGCTTCTCAGAATCCCAGTCTACCCGGGCTTTAAGCCCCTCAGCCACAAACCGCAGCGGAACCATTGTCCGGTAGTTTTCATCAATGTAAGGCTGGGTATCAAATTCCACCACACCGCCGCTAACAACCACGATAATCTCCGGATCGTATTGGCTGATGAGGTACTCTTCCCTAATAGCTTTAAATCGATCCAGGTCAGCGGCAAAACGGGCCTCGATCTCCGGAGGCGTGAGACCCTCCACCAGGTAATGACCGAAGCGGTCCGTGCCCATGATCTTGTCGAACATCACGATGGACTGCGGCGTAGCGCCGCTGGTCGGGACCTGGAATTCTCCCAGGGCAAAAGCCGTTGTTAAGGCATAAATGCCCGTGCGGGCCGGGTTAAAACGGTACGGGTCCGTAATGTCCAGGCGGACCCCCCCGGCCTCTCCCCGGGTTTCCGGGATAAAGCGCACCCCGCCCAGCTCGTACCCATTCAGCGCCGCGGCAAATGCCTCAGCGGAAAGCCCCTTTCCTCCGATCCACTTGAACTGGTCGGCCTGGAAAACCCCCGTGCCTTCTCCCAGGCCGGTCGCCAGGTAACCCAGGACCGAGGCCAGATCGGGGATATTGGGCGAGGTCTGCACCCAGTCCAACCCGGTATCCTGGAACAAATAATTTCTCCGGTAGCCTTCCATGGGCACCACCTGGAGCCGGGCGCCGATCTTGCGGTTGAAAAATTGAGCCAGTTCCCCCGCGGTCATCCCGTGGGCCTTGGGCAGGTTATCCACGCCCACGAAGGAGATAAAGCGGTCTTCCAGCACCGGCCCCTCCACCACCATCCCCCCCAGGGGATTGGGCCGGTCCAGCACCACCACCGTCTTGTTCTGCTCCCGGGCCGCCGCCAGGCAGTAATTTAGCGTGGACATGTAGGTATAGCTGCGGGCACCGATATCCTGGAGATCAACCACCAGCACATCAACACCCTGGAGCATGGAAGGGGACGGCTTGCGTGTCGCCCCGTAGAGACTGTATACCGGGATCTCCAGCTCCCCGTGGATAAAGGATTCTACGTATTCTCCCGCCCTCGCCCGACCGTCAAGACCGTGCTCCGGGGTAAAGAGGGCCGTGAGCTGAATGCGTTTCTCCCGGGCAAACAGGTCCACGGTGCTTTCTTTCTTTTGGTTCACCCCGCTCTGGTTGGTGACCAATCCGACCCGCTGGCCCTCCAGCAGGTGCAGGTGCTGTTCCAGCAGCACCTCGCTGCCCAGCTTAAACTCCGCTGCCCGGGCCTGCAGCGAAAGCGGGGGCCAAAACAGCAGTAGAAACAGCAATAAAAGCATGCTCCCCAGCATGTTCAACCGACGCATCATCACAGCTCCTTTTTCAGCAGGTATTGCGGCTAGCCGGGCCGGGACCGCTGCCCATCCTACAACTTTGCCCACCGCCTTACTATTTCCGAAACAACCTTCGGCAGGGAAGGCCGCCAATAAAAAATCTACCTGTTCTGTTAAACGATCCTGCCCGCCAATTGTTGCGCAAAACGGAAAAACAATTCTGACTATAAGGTTAGGATTTGCCTTTATGAGAAGGAGCGCAAGGGTTTCAGCAAAGCCGCCTCAAACTGTTTGAGCGAGCGTAGCGAGGGAGTTTTTGAGGCGGCCAGAAACCCCGAGCATCGAAACAAATTTTGCCGCAAATCCAGTGAGTCGAGAGAAAGCGGGGAAAAAGACTTTATTCCTGAGCAAGCTTGATCACCAGGAAAAAATAAAAAGGGGCCTGACAGCCCCCGGGGAGTCGGAATTTAATGGAGAGCGAATTCCTTCATTTTTTCTGCTGCACTCGTTTCCAGGCTCCCTTTAATTCTTCGTACGGGCGATGAATTTTTCCAGCTGGGCAAAGTAATCCCGCCGGCCCACGAACATGATATCATTGTGACCGGCCCGGGGAATGCTGATCAACTCCAGGTCTTCGCTCACCAAACGCTCTTCCAGGTACTCGGCTTCCTCCAGGGGCACCAGGCGATCTTCTTCGCCGTGCAGGAGCAAGGTGGGCAGCTGGACGCGGCTCAATCTCTCCTGGGTTTCTTTTTCAACCTCTTCCACACCTTCGAGCTTCACGGGCATGCCCAGGTGTTTCAGCAGCCGCAGCGGGGAAGCAAACCCGCTCTCGATGATCAGACCCTTGAGCTCACCCCGGTCCCCGGCCGCCAACTCCAGGGCAGGAATGCTGCCCATGGACCGTCCCATGATCCAGGATACCGGGGCCAGGTTCCGGGCGTTCAACTCCGCTTGCACGGCACGGAAAAGCGGGTGTGCATCCTGGACCAGCGCGGAAAAGGTCGGAACCCCGGTGCTGGCACCGTATCCCCGGTAATCGGCCACGACCAGGTTAACGCCCAGCTGGTGGTAAAAAGGAGCTATGCCGTCGTAATCGCTTGCCACTTCACCGTTACCGTGAAAATAGAGGATCCAGGGTGCTTTTTCCTCGTGCTGGAAAAACCGTAGACCCACCTGCACCCCTTCCTCGACGGAAGCCAACAGGTCGAAGGCCCCGGGGCCGGGAGCGCTGTGATCCTGGCGGGGGTAAAACAGGTTCTTCAACAGGATGGGTTGATCCAGGTAGGCGTATGCAGACATGTGCACCTCTCCTATCATAGATTTGTCTTAAACGTGAAAGCAAGTTCAGTCGAGCAGTAAGGATGACCGGGTTTAAGCCCGTTTCTTGCGGGTAAAGCCCGCTTTGTTTCCGGTGACGCGGGCGCTCAGGTAATGCCCGCCCGTGAAACCCAAAAAGTCCAGGGCCCGGGGATCGTACCGCCCGGCCGCGTCTAAAAGTTCTTGATCCACCATTACGTTGGTGATCTTGCCCAGGAAGAGATCATGGCTGCCCAGCGATAGCACCTGCCGCACCCTGCATTCCAGGCAGATGGGGCATTCGCCGATATAAGGGGCGTAATCCAGGGTTCCCCGCAGCGGGGTGAGCAAAAAGTTTTGGAACTTGTCGATGTTTTTTCCGCTGGTCATGCCGCAGCCGTCCACCACTTCCTCCATGGCGCTGGTCGGGATGTTGATCACAAATTCCCGGGTATCCACGATCAGGTCGTAGGAAAAACGAGACGGGCGGATGGCCACGGAAACCAGGGGCGGATCCGAGTTCACCACCCCGGTCCAGGCCAGGGTGATCACATTCTGCCTGCCGTCTTTCCCGGCACAGGAAATTAAGGCCGCCGGCACGGGGGCGAGCAGCATGCCCGGTGCAATCGATTTTTTGGTCATGGTTTTCCCTCCCAAAAGGTTTTCGCTAGCCCTGGCTTTCCGCGGCGCGGCCCCGGCTCAGGTTGTTCGTGCATCTCTCCAGCAGCATCCGGTTCCTCCAGGCCTGATCCAGCTGGTTCCAGTCCCTGATCCTGTGCTCCCAGAGCTTGTGTTCGGTTTTCGGACCCACCCCGTGGAAATGCAGAAAAGTTTGCTGCAGCACTACCGGCACCGCTCCTTTATCTCACTAACCAGCTCAAGGACAAGCTGCTTAATTTCCTCGCGGACCCTGCGAAACTCGACCAGGATCTCCTCCTCCGTCCCCTCGGCCCGGGCCGGGTCCTCCAGCGGCCAGTGCCTTTTTTCAACCGTCCCGGGAACGAAGGGGCAGCTTTCCCGGGCGTCTCCGCAGAGGGTGATCACCATATCCACCTTTTTCAGCAATTCCCCGTCCACGAGGTCCGAGGTCTGTCCGGAAATATCCACCCCGGCTTCCGCCATAACCTGGACCGCCCGCGGATTGACGCCTGCGGGGGCCGTGCCTGCGCTGTACGCTTCCAGGACACCTTTTCCCAGGTGCCGGGCGAAACCCTCGGCCATCTGGCTGCGGCATGAATTGCCCGTGCACAAGAAGTAGACTTTAAACATGGATATCGCTTATCCTTCCTTTCTCCCAGCAAGCCGGGATCAAGCCCGGGCAGAACCTCCCAGGGGCCTGCAGCCCGATCCTTCCAGCGGTTCTATGCACCGCGGTTTTTGCGGGCCACGAATTCCCGGCCTGTTTTCCAGATGTCTCCTGCACCCATGGTGATCACCAGGTCTCCCCCGCGGGCCTGCTGCTGGAGGTAATCCAGGATCGCTTCTGCCGTTTCCACGGCGTAGACGTGGCTGTGCCCGCGTTCGCGGACCGCTTCGACCAGCGCAGCGGAAGAAATTCCCGGCAGAGGATCTTCCCCGGCACTATAGATCCCGCTGATCAGCACCCGGTCAGCCCCATCAAAAGCCTGGACGAAATCATCCCAGAGAAAGCGGGTTCGGGTATAGCGGTGCGGCTGAAAGATACAGATGATCCTTCTGCCGCTCTGCCGGGCTGCTTGCAGCGTCGCCCGGATCTCCGTGGGGTGATGAGCGTAATCATCGACAACCAGGATATCTTCCGGTGAACCGACGATCTCAAAGCGCCGCCGGGCCCCGTCAAACGCCTCCAGGGCCGCGCCAATCACGGGAAAGTCCAGCCCCAGGGAAAGGGCCACGGCTGTCGCACCCAGGGCATTGAGCACGTTGTGCACTCCGGGGACATTTAAGGTTATGCTTCCCAACTGCTTCCCCCGGAACACCACGTCAAAAGAAGAACCCAGGTTTTTCAGCTGCACATTTTCGGCTTTCAGCTCCACATCTACACCCAACCCGTAAGGGAGCAGGGCCGGGCGCAATTCCCCTCGAATCTGCTGCAGCACGGGATCGTCCCCGCAGATCACGGCGAACCCGTCTTTCCTCACGTTGTTGATAAAAACACGGTAAGAATCCACCAGTTTGCTGAAGTTGCCGTTATAATATTCCAGGTGGTCCGGCTCAATATTGGTAATTAATGCTATATAGGGATAATAGCGCAAAAAAGAGTGGTCGCTCTCGCAGGCCTCGGCCACCACGTAAGGACCCTCCCCCAGCCGGGCGTTGCTCCCAAAAAAGGTTACCTCTCCCCCGATGATGGCCGTAGGGCTCAGCCCCCCTTTTTCCAATAGCAGGGCCACCATGGCCGTCGTGGTGGTTTTGCCGTGGGCGCCGGCGATAGCAATTCCCAGGCGGTGATTCAGCAGGGAGGCCAGTAATTCCGAACGATGCCAAATAGGAACCTGGCGCTGCCGCGCCGCTTCTAGTTCAGGGTTATCGGGGGGAATGGCCGTGGAGCAGACCACCAGCTCGGCTTCCCCTACCTGCTCGGTCCGGTGCCCCTGGAAAACCAGGGCTCCCGCTTGCTGCAGTCCCGCGGTCAGCTTATTTACCTGTAAGTCGGACCCGCTGACGGTGAATCCCGCATTACACAAAATATGGGCCAGGGCGCTCATGCCGTAGCCCCCGATACCGATAAAATGAACCTTTTGAATACCTTGCAGCAACGCTTTATGCCATCCTTTCGTCTCGTTAAATTGTTAAGATTATGTTAAATCCCCGCCAGGGCAAAGGCACATGATCGCGGCGCCAAACGGCGGGTTGTCATACTGAGACACCAATTGAATCCACAGTATCCACAGAGTTATCCACAAATAAACGGCCGTTTTCGGTGGTTTGAAGCTTGCTTTCCACATTTCATGCACATGGTTACATAAAAATGTGGGCCGGTTAACCCTGTAAAAAAGCCGCCCGGGGGTCTTCCTTCCAGCTACAGGATGAAAAAGACAAGATATCCCCCGATTATGGGTTTTCCAGATCCAGGCCGGGTTCGGCATTTAGATCGTACGAGGCCAGGCTTCCCTGTCGTAAATAATAGTAACCGGCAGCGGCAATCATGGCGGCGTTATCGGTGCAGTATTCCAAAGGCGGATAAATGACTTCCACCTCCAGGGGGGCCAGCCGGAAGCGCAGGCGTTTCCGCAGTTCCCCGTTGGCTGCAACCCCTCCGGCCAGCAGGAACTGCCTGGGCTGCAGGTATTCCACGGCCCGGGCCGATTTTTCCACCAGGGCATCAACGACGGCATCCTGAAAGGCGGCGCAAAGATCGTTCAAGGGCAGGGGTTTTCCTTGTTCTTTCTCCCTGCGGATACGGTTCAGCACGGCTGTTTTTACCCCGCTGAAACTAAAATCCAGCTTTCCCTCGGTGCCCATCAGGGCCCGGGGAAACGAAAATTTCTCCCCTTCGCCCTGCTGCGCCAGCTGATCAATCACAGGGCCCCCGGGGAATCCCAGACCCAGGGCCCGGGCAATTTTATCGAAGACCTCACCGGCGGCGTCATCCCGGGTTCTCCCCAGGACTTCCAGCTGGCCGTGGCCTTTCACGTGGAGCAGCGAAGTATGGCCGCCGGAAACAATCAAGCAGATCAAGGGGAAAGCAATGGTAGCGCCCGTGAGGAAATTGGCATAGATATGACCTTCCAGGTGGTTAACAGCCACCAGGGGCAGGTCCAGGCTGAAAGAGAGGGCTTTCGCCGCAGACACGCCCACCAAGAGAGAGCCGACCAGGCCGGGACCATAGGTGACGGCAATACCGTCCAGGTCCGCAAAGGTGACACCCGCCTTGGCCAGGGCTTCATCGATTACGGGGTTGATCACTTCCAGGTGGCGCCGGGAGGCAATTTCCGGGACAATCCCGCCGAAACGCTGGTGGAAGCTTTCCTGGGAGGATACGACATTGCTCAGGACATCCCGGCCGTTCCCGACCACGGAGGCCGCCGTATCATCGCAGCTGGTTTCGATACCCAGGATCAGTGTTTTATGGCCCATCGTTTCTCCTTCCTTGTCAAACAAGGGTGCTAGCCGATGGTTCGTGACATCACCAGGGCATCTTCATCGCAGTAATATCGTGCCCGCCTGCCCCGGACCGTAAAGTAAAATTTTTCATACATCCCCTGGGCGCAGGTATTGGAATCCCTAACTTCCAGGAAGATGAAGCGGGCACCCTGGAGAAACGCTTCACGCATCAAGCGATCCAGCAGCATGCTGCCGATCTGTTGCCGGCGGTAGACCGGGTCCACGGCCAGGGTAGTAATATGGGCACCGTGGAGCACCATCCAAATCCCGGCGTAACCCAGAACAGCGGATTGCCCCGCGGGCCTCGCGATAAAATATGAGGCGTGGGGATTGCCGGTGATTTCATTCAGAAAAGAATCCCGGGACCAAGGCGAGGGGAAAGAAGCCTGCTCGATACGGACCACATCAGCGAGATGTTCCAAAGCCATAAAAGCGATTTCAACCGGAAACAACGAGATTCCTCCTCCTGGCGATATCTGCCGCCTGCCCTGCGAGCTAGCGGCTTTTTTCCTGGAAGCGCCGTTCTGCTTCCGAAAGTCGAAGATAAAAGGGATTTAAAGCGTAAGCCGGGGCAGGGCCCCTTTCTTGCCAAATCCTGAATCCCTCCTGCAGGACCAGGGAAGCCCGGTTCAGGCGGCTAAAAGCAGGGATCTCCCGGTAAAGGCTGCCGGCAGCGCTGCGTAACGCTGCGCGAAAGCGGTCCAGGCCGTCACCCAGGAAAAGCGCCGGCTCCCCATGGCGGGATACCGTTTCAGAGAGCGTTTCCAGGCTGGCAGCACGGGCAGGTTCCACTTCCTGGGGAACGTCGCCGCCCCCGCGGTAGAGGGCAAAGTAGACCTGGTCTTTGCGCGCGTCCAGCACCGGGCAGACCAGTCCCGGGGAAAAAATGCCGGCCCAGGCCAGGGCATCCAGGGTGGTTACACCTACCACCGGCACGCCCAACCCCTGGGAAAGGCCCAGGGCCGTGGCCATGCCAATCCGAATCCCTGTAAAAGATCCCGGGCCCGTAGTGACGGCAATCCCTTCAATCTTTTTTTTGTCAACGCCCGTATCGCGGATCAAATCCACGAGGAGCGGCATCAAGCGCTGGGAGTGAGTTTTGCTGATATTCAAGGAGTATTCTGCCCAGAGCTTCCCTTCATCTCCCAGGGCCACGCTGCACACCGTTGTCGTTGTATCCAGGGCTAGAAGCAGCATCGCTTTTCCAACTCCTTTAAGCTGAAAAGGCGCAAAGAGCCTTGCAGCTGCACATAAAGGTCCCGGGATGAATCGGGGTCCTCCGGGCTTTTTTTCATCTCAATTTCCAGCCGCTTCGCCGGCAAGATGCCGGAAAATTTTTCCGCCCACTCCACCACGACCACGCCATCCCCGTAAAAATATTCCTCCAGCCCCAACTCCAGCAGCTCTTCCTCGTTTTCCAGTCGATAGAAATCGAAGTGATAGAGGTTGAGGTGCCCGGGGTAGATGTTCATGAGCACATAGGAAGGGCTGATCACATCCTCTTGCACGCCGAGGCCCTGGGCAATCCCCTTGGCCAACACGGTTTTTCCGGCTCCCAGTTCTCCGTTTAAAGCGATGACCGTTCCTTGCCGGGCCAGAGCACCGATGCTGCGGCCGATTTCCCGGGTCTGGTCTTCGCTAGTACTGGTAAGTTTCAGCAACGAACTCCTCCTTGCCCGGCCTGGCCGTTTCTTCGTTCCGCTGTTTTTGCTCACGAAGCCGCCACGGAGCCGCATGGATCGCCCTGTTATCTTTTCATTATATCCTGAGAGATAGGGAAAATCAACTTTCTCCGGGAAAGAGACTGTCAGGTCAAACCGGGTTGCGGCGCCGCTTGCCCGGGGCCTTCAAGTGGTGGAAAGGGTATGCAAATCTCCCCTGCATTTGTTATAATAGAAGCCGGGAAAATGGTTTCCCTTAAGACCAGTTCACAAAGAGAAAGGCAGGGTTCGTGCCATGAAAAGCAAGCGTATTCGGGGGTTTCCCGTGATCAACCTGGAAGACGGGTCCATGGAGGGCCGCATCCAGGACCTGATGATTAACCCGGAAGAAAAGAACGTCGAAGGCTTCCTGCTGGGGGAAAAGGGATTTCTCAAGGGACGGCAGCGCTTTATCAGTTTTCCAGCCGTTCACAGCGTCGGCAGCGATGCCGTGACCATCCAGGAGGGAGAAAGGGATGAGCAAGAAATTCCCGAGAACCTGGAGATATTCAAGGACTACGGGATCATTGGTAAAAACATCATCAGCAATGAAGGAAATTACATCGCGAAAATCCTGGATTTCACCTTCTGCACGAATACGGGCAAGATCAAGTCCCTTTTGCTGCATGAAATCAGAGGACGGGAACCCATCGATATGGACGTGTATCTTACCATCGACGGCGTGCTCAACCTGGGTAAGGATTACGTCATCGCCGACGCTAACTATACCGATTACCTCACCGAGGAAAGCCGGGAGCAGGAGGCCCTGCTGGAGGAGGAATGGAGCGAGATACCGGGCACAGCGGAAGAAGAAGTTCCTGGCTCCCCGGGGGAAGACCAGCAGGCGGGGGAAGATCCGTGTGCGCAAGAAAATCCTGCTGCAGGAGCCTTTCGCCCGGGGGAGAGCGCTTCGGAAGAGGAGTCACCGGCTAATGAGGGTTTCGAACGCTTAAAAGAAACCTGGAGCCGGGTAGAACAGGAAGTAACCCGGGGCAGCAAACAGGTGGCCCGGGAGTCCAGGGAGCGGATGAACCAGTACGTCCGCAACAAGAAGGCCAACTATCCCGTGTGGGACTCCCAAGGGAATGTGCTGGTGCATAAAGGGCAGATCATCACTGATGATATTGCCGATGAAGCAGAAGCCCAGGGGAAAACGCCCCAGCTGTTTTTCGCCGTGGTCTCCGAAGAGATCGAGGAAAGCCTGAACATCATCGGGGACAAGATCAGTAAAATGTTCCGCTAAAACTAGCCCTACAGCGAAAGATTGCTGCTCTTTTTTCCATCGCTGTAGGGCTAACACAGGGAGCAGCCCTTTTTGCCGAAGCACGACCCTGTCGTACGTCCCTTTCGTGCCGGGGCTGCTGCCCGGGGTCGGGGAGCAGCCCGGTAGAACATCCCCGGGCATCGGCCGGCCAGGCTCAGCGCTGTTGAAGATCAAAGAGGGCTTTTTCCAGCGCCGCAATGAAGCGCCGGTTTTGTTCCGGGGTGCCGATGGAAATACGGATACACCGGTCATGACCAAAGATGTCTCCCGTGCGCACGATCACGCCCTGGCGCAGCAGGTGCTGAAAGAGTTCCCGGGAATCAACCCCGGTATCGACAAAGATAAAATTGGCTTCCGTGGGCACCGCGGAAAGCCCCAGCCTGGCCAGTTCCCCGGCCAGGTATTCTTTGCCTTCCTGGTTAACCCGGTAGACTTCCCGGACATACGCTTCGTCCAGCAGGGCAGCGCGAGCCGCCACCTGTGCCGCGGCGTTCACGTTGAACGGTTCCCGCACCGTGTTCAGGTCGGTAATCACTTCCCGGGGGCCAACACCATAGCCGATCCGCAGGCCGGCCAGGCCGTAGATCTTGGAAAATGTCCTCAGCGTTAAGACATTGTGCCCCTGCTGCACCCACTCCAGGCTCTGGGGGTAATCCGGTTCACTGACATATTCGTAGTAGGCTTCGTCCATAACCACGAGGATGTTTCGGGGCACCTTTTCTAAAAATGCGGCCAACTCTTGCCGGTAAACGATGGTCCCCGTGGGGTTGTTGGGGTTGCAGATAAAAACGATGCGGGTTTTCGACGTCACCGCTTCCAGCATCGCCGGCAGGTCATGCCGGAACTGCTTCAAGGGAACCCTGACCACTTCCGCGTTCATCAGGCGGGCGCTAAAATCATACTCCGAAAACGACGGGTCGGCGACCAAAACCTCATCCCCGGGATCCAGGTAGGCCGCGCCCACCAGGGTGATCAGTTCGTCAGCGCCGTTGCCAAAAACAACCTGGTCCATCTCCACGCCCAGCCGGGCCGCGAGGTCCTGTTTCAGGTAGTAACAGTTCCCATCGGGGTAAAAGTTCAGCCGCGGCAGATACTCTTCTAAGGCTTGTAGCGCCCGGGGCGAAGGTCCCAGGGGGTTTTCGTTGGAAGCCAGTTTAATCACACCCGAGATGTTCAGTTCTCGTTCCACTTCTTCCACCGGCTTGCCCGGCACATAGGGGGTAATCCTGGACAAGCAGGGACGCCTGGTTACGCCATCCATACCATCAACCCTTTCATGAAAACTGCTGGCGCCGTACTGCGCACACAGACCTTTCTTTTCGACAGTCAGCAAAGCGAATCCTTCCCGGCCGCGGCTAGCGGTCGAAAAAACCCGGCCTGCCCCCGCAACTTTTTCACCTTAAAATAGTTAATCAACAGGGAAGACACGAGAAAGAAACCGGGAACGAGAAGCCGCGAAGGAGGCGTTCAGGGAGTGGACCCAGTGAAAAACACCGCAAAGAAGCGCTACCCGACATATCTGATTTACCTGTTTTCATCCCTGTTTTTGCTGATGATGGCTGCCAGCTGGGGCCTCTACGCGGGCTGGTTGGTCCCCGTTGATTGGGATGACCCCAGGCCTCTTTACCTGGAAGACAGTACCATCGAGCAGGTTCACGGCGGCCTCTTCCTGGATTACTCCCGGCACGGGATCGCATACGTGCCGCTGCAGGAACTGCCCGACGACCTGGTAAACGCCTTTATCGCCATCGAAGACAGCCGTTTTTTCCAGCACCGGGGCATCGATCTGATCAGCATCTTCCGGGCCATGGCCGTCAATCTGCAGGCAGGTGAAGTGGTCCAGGGTGGCAGCACCATCACCCAGCAGCTGGCCAGGAACCTGTTTTTGGGCCACCAGCGGACCCTGGAAAGAAAAGTGGCGGAAATCGGCATCGCCTTCCAGCTGGAACGCCAGTTCACCAAGGAAGCTATCTTGGAAATGTACCTGAACCAGATCTACTTTGGCCACGGAAACTGGGGGGTCAACCAGGCAGCCCGGGCCTACTTCCAGAAGGAAGCGACCGCTTTAACCCTGGGAGAGGCTGCCGTGCTGGCCGGATTGGTGCAGTCTCCCGGTAATTATGCGCCCACGGCCGGCAGGTGGGGCCTGGCCCTGGCCAGGCAGCGGGTCGTATTGAACCGCATGGCGGAGTTAAATTACATTACCCCGCAAGATGCCCGGGAGGCCCTGCTCCAGGAACCCCTTTCATCTCTGCTGATCAAGAAAACCCGGGGGCTCAGGGAACCCCCCGGGGAAACCTCGCTGTCCTTTCAATAATCCGCGCAGAAGTATAGATAATTTCTATTTCCTTCCCTCTCCTTCTTCCCTTATAATAATGACGTGTTGTAACGATAACGATATTGCATTCGTAAGGGAGGTTAGAAGCACATTCCATGAAAGAAAAAACAACAATTATCACCGCAGGTATCATCATTGGAATCATCACCATCGCGCTGGTCATACTGGGAAACCCGGCCAATATGGGCTACTGTATCGCCTGTTTCTTGCGTGATATCGCGGGAGGGTTAGGGCTGCATCGCGCCGGCGTGGTCCAGTATCTCCGGCCGGAGATTATGGGCCTGGTTTTGGGTGCTTTTCTCACTGCGTTCATCTTCAAGGAATTCAAATCTACCGGCGGGTCCGGGGTGGTTTTACGGTTTTTCCTGGGGGCCTTCATGATGATGGGAGCCCTGGTTTTCCTGGGCTGTCCCTGGCGCCTGCTGCTCAGGCTGGCCGGGGGAGACCTCAATGCCCTGGTGGCAGTGCCCGGTTACATTTTCGGGATCTGGGTCGGGGTAATCTTTCTGCGCCAGGGCTATACCCTGGGACCGGCCGGCAACCAGCCCCGGCTCAGCGCCCTGGTAGGGCCGCTACTGGCCGTGGGCTTGCTGATTTTGGTCATCGCTGCCCCGGCATTCATTTTTTTTAGCGAAGAAGGACCGGGTTCCATGCGTGCCCCGCTATTTATCTCCCTCTTCGCCGGGCTCGTGGTCGGAGTCCTGGCCCAGCGCACCCGCTTCTGCACCATGGGCGCCTTCCGCGACATCTTACTCTTCCGGGATTTCCATCTTTTCTCCGGCGTGGCCGTGCTCTTTCTCACGGTGTTGATCGGAAACCTGGTGACCGGTTCATTTAGCCTGGGCTTCCTCAACCAACCGGTGGCCCACACGGACAGCCTCTGGAATTTCCTTTCCATGGGAGTCGTCGGCCTGGCCGCGGTTTTAGCCGGCGGCTGCCCGCTGCGCCAGCTCATTCTCTCCGGCGAAGGCAACGGGGATGCTACGGCAACAGTCCTGGGACTGGTTTTTGGTGCGGCCATCATGCATAACTTCGGTTGGGCCGGCAGCCCGGCCGGGGCTCCCGTGGGAGGACAGATCATGGTGGTCGTCGTCTGGCTCATCCTCCTGGGGATCGGCTTTTCCATCACCCGCCAGGCCCTGGCCGAATCCCGGGCCAGGGCGGAACGAAAAGAATCCGAGAAGCCCGTGGAGTCCGTCCAGAGGGCCTAGGCTGAAGCCGGGACAGAAAAAGGTTATAACCAGGGCAACCGTCGGGAGGGAGCGGGATCCTGTACCTGCCGGCTCTCTCCGAGGAACATGTTATTTTCATCTCCCCGCAAAGATGATATACTACAAAGGAGTGTCGAAGATGACCTCGAAAATCATTGACTGCTGCGGACTATCCTGCCCGGAACCCGTGATCCAGGCGAGGAAAGCCATGCAAGAAACAGGACTGAACCAGGTGAACGTGCGGGTAAACGCCACCGTGGCACGGGACAATGTCGCCCGCGCCGCCCGGCAAATGGGCTGGCAGGTGGAGATCGAACCCCGGGGCGAAGAATTCCTGCTAACCCTTACCCGCTAAAAGCAGCAGCTGAAAGGAACAGCGCACCGATGGATTTTCACCAATTAAGGGTTTTCATCGAAGTCGCCAGGCAGAAGAGCTTTTCCCGGGCTGCAGAGAACATCTTTTTAACCCAGCCGACCGTGAGCGCCCACGTCAAGGCGCTGGAAAATGAGATCGGCACCCCCCTGCTGGACCGCAGCAAGCGCGACCTGCAGTTAACCGAAGCAGGGACTATCCTCTTCCAGCACGCCCAGCAGCTGTTGAGCATCAAGGAAACAGCCCTTTCTTCCATTCAAAAAGAATATCAGATCGTTCAGGGGCACCTGGAAATTGCTGCCAGCAGCGTTCCCGGTGCCTATCTTTTACCCCACCTCATGCTCTCCTTTTTCCGGGAGTGTCCCCAGGTGACCTTTTCCGTGCTGCTGCGGGACACCAAACAGGTGCTGCAGTATATCAATGATTTTACCTACGACCTGGGCTTTGTGGGCGAACCGGTCAAGCAGGACGGCCTGGAGCAGATCAGGCTGATCCGGGACGAGCTCGTCCTCATCGCTGCCCCACAAACTCCCTTGCCGGCAGCGGCCCCCGCCCATCCCCCCGAAACGACCCTGCCCGGCATCGAAGTGGCCGCCTGCCTGGAAAAACCTTTTCTCATGCGGGAACCCGGATCCGCCACCCGCATGGTGTTTGAAAAAGCGCTGAAGAAACGCTACCAGAAAAACATGCGCTTCCAGGTCATCGCCTACCTGGAGGGCCAGGATGCGATCAAGCAGGCAGTTAAGGCGGGGCTGGGACTGTCGGTGATCTCCCGCAAGGCCGTGGAGGAAGAAATCGCTTTCGGTACCCTGGCCGCATACCGCTTGCTGGACATCAACGCGGAACGCCATTTTTATCTCGTTTACAAAAAAAACCGCATTCTTCCCACCTTGAGCCAGGCCTTCCTGGAGCACTGCAAGGAATACTTCGCCCGGCAAAGCGCACAGGAACCCTGAACCACGGGGACGGTTCTCCTGGATCGCTTTGGGGATCCAGGAGAACCGTCCCCGTGGTTCACCCCTGGTTCAATTTTCTGGGGAAAGCGGGAGGTGGGGTCGGATGATGCAAGAAGCGCTGCGCGAAAAGGAAAAGCATTTGGAAAACATCCTGCAGTCGGTGGGAAGCGCCCTGGTGGCTTTCTCCGGCGGGGTGGACAGCAGCTACCTGCTCTACAAGGCGGGACAGATCCTGGGCAAGGACAGGGTCCTGGCCGTAACGGCAGCCTCGGCGTTGTTCCCGGCGCAGGAAACCGCCAGAGCCCGGGATTTCGCCCGGGAACACGTCTTTACGCACCTGGTGATCCAATCCCAGGCCCTCGCCAACAGCATGGTGACCAGCAACCCCCCTGAACGCTGCTATTACTGCAAGTCGGCCCTTTTTTCCGGGCTGGTGGAATTAGCCCATAAAAAAAAGCTGGCCCGGGTTCTGGACGGGGCCAACGTGGATGATACGGGGGATTATCGTCCGGGCTTAAAGGCCGCCCGGGAACTGGGCGTACTCAGCCCTCTCCTGGAGGCAGGGCTCACCAAGGAACAGATCAGGCAGCTCTCCCGTGAGGCCGGCTTGCCGACCTGGAACCAGCCCGCAGCGGCCTGCCTCGCTTCCAGGATCCCCTACGGCGAACCCCTTACGACAGAAAAACTGGAGATGATCGCGGCGGGCGAGGAGTTCCTCGCCTCCCGGGGGTATCAAAGGGTGCGGCTGCGCTGTCACGGTCCGGTCGCGCGCCTGGAAGTGCCGCCCCAGGACTTCGCCCGGCTGCTGACCGAGAAAGATCTTGTGGTCTCCCAATTAAAAGAACTGGGCCTGGTCTACGTCACCCTGGACCTGGAGGGCCTGCGCAGCGGCAGCATGAACCAGGTCCTGGAGAAGGATGACGTCGAACCGTCTCCATAAAGTTTGTCGGGAAGATCGGGTATCGGCGCCACTAGACCCGGGGTAGAAATAGTTCAAACAGGGTTCCTTCCCCCCATTTGCTTTCCACATAAATCGCTCCTCCTGCGGTGCGCACCAGTTCTTTCACCAGTGCCAGGCCTATCCCCGAACCACCGGGGGGACGTTCCCTGGAAATGTCCGCCCTGAAAAACCGTTCGAAAATAAAAGGCAAATCTTCCTCTTTGATACCTACACCCGTGTCCCGAATGGAAATAACGGCATAAGCAGCATCTTGATTCCCAGGTTCAATGTGAACGCCCCAAAACCCGGATCGATCTTCAGCTCGCCCCACCGTTTCTTTCAAATCCACGGTAATCATGCCCCCTGCAGGCGTATAGCTGGAGGCGTTGGCCAGTAGATTTCCCAGCATGCGGGACAAAGATGAAGGATCCTGGTAAACCATGACTTCATTTTCTGGCAGCAGAACTGTAAGCTCCTGTTTTTTACCCTGAGCCAGGGATTGGAAAAAAGCTGTTTTTTCTTGCAAGAAGTTCTTTAAGTGGATCATTTCTTTTTTTTGGTCATCGCCTGTGCTGCCTTCAGCCCGGGAGAGTTCATCCATCTCCTCCACCAGTCGGCTTAACTGTACAACCTCTTCCTGGAGTGTCCTGATCGTTTCCTTATCCAGAGGGATAACACCATCATTGAAGGCTTCAAAATAGCTCTTCAGGGTTGTCAATGGAGTGCGAAGTTCATGGGAGAGGTCGGCCGTGGATCTGCGGCGAAGCGCTTCCAATGCTTCAAGCTTTTTTGCCATCACGTTAAGGCTTTGCGCAAGCTCTTGTAGTTCAGAGGCATCATAGTCCGGCAGCTGGACAGTCAGATCGCCCTTGCCAATCCTGTTTGCTGCTTTGGCCATAGTTTCTAGCGGCCCGGCCAAACGCCGCGAAAAGAGTAAGCTCATGCCAAAGGCCGTCAACGCAGCCAGCAGTCCGGTAAACATGAGAGATCGCCCCAGCACCTGGCGCAGATCCTGGTCCTGGGGCTGCCAGACTCCTTGCTCCCGGCTGGGATATCTAATATAGAGGGTTCCCACAGCTTCATCCTGGTATTCCAGGGGCAAAATATAGTGGAAGTCTTCTGCTTGAAAGAAATGAAACGGCTCTTGGGCTGCCATTCTTCCCATCATCCTCATTCCCTGCCTGGAATCTAACAGGGTGTTCTCGTTAGAGTCGAGTAAAACCAGCTGGGTATTGGTACTCATCGCCGTGTGGTAAACAATCATCTGGCATCCGGCCCAGTTCTGGCGTTCCTGGTAGCAGGACAAAAAAGATTGCGCGATCTGTCGATTGACGTCTTTTTCCCTTTCCTCCAGGTATCGGGTCAAGTGTGTGTCCAGGGAAAAATTAAAGATAACCTGCGTTAATACCAGGATCGCCCCTGCTAAAATAAAAAAGTAGGCAAAGATTTTAGTTCCCAAGGAATACTTGCCTTTACTGATCTTCAAATTTATACCCCACTCCATATACAGTCTGAATCAAGTCAGAGACACCGGATTGTTTCAGTTTTCTTCTCAGATTTTTAATATGAACATCGATGGTGCGATCAAAACCGTCGTAGTCATAATCCAACACCGCTTCCGTAAGCCTGGAGCGACTGTACACCCAGCCAGGATGCCTGGCCATTGTTTCCAGCAATTTAAATTCTGTTGGTGTGAGATCCAAAGCGCTCCCCTTCCAGGATATCTTGTGCCCCAGGGTATCAACAACCAGGTTGCCCTGGGCCCTGCTGAAAATATCGGCAAGGGGGCCAGATTCATCGGACGTCCGCCGCAGGACTGATTTTACCCGGGCCACGACTTCCTGGGGGCTGAACGGCTTGGTAATGTAATCATCGGCTCCCACTCCCAGACCGTAGAGTTTGTCATCCAGATCCGTTTTCGCTGTTAACATGATAACCGGCATTTTACTGCCTTCCTGCCTCAAGGTGCGGCAGACTTCTTCCCCATTGATCCCGGGAAGCATTAAATCCAGAAGCAAAAGATCCGGTGTCTCCTGGCGAGATAAGCTCAGGGCACTGTTGCCATCATGGGCTGTCAGCACCTGGTATCCTTCCTTTTCCAGGTATGCTTTTAAGACATGCACGATTTTCTTTTCGTCATCCACGATCAGCACTTTTTTCACTTCAAAAGCACCTCGAACATTTTTTTGTTACATCTACTATATGCTGCATAGGGGAAAAAAACAAGCCAGGGAGAAAACAAGCGGACAGGCTATCACGATGAATGCCGGGCTATAGCCCGGCATTCATCGTAATCATGGCATATCCTGTGTATTTCTACTTCTCACGCTTCTACTCTCTTCTGTTTACCAGCGCCAACCGAATCCGCCGCAGTGTCCCGGTCGGCCGAAAAATCTCCACCCCGCACCTCTACCGCGCTGCTCGTAACCTTCTTCTTCCCAGCGCTCGGTTCGATCCCGGTAGTTGTTCTCAAAGCGTTCAATGATCGCTTCTCCCTGTTCCGGGGAAAATTCTCCGAGTTCAACTCTTCGCTCCACTATTTGTGTGCGAACCTGGAGCATTTCTTCGTACAGACCATCCAAGACGCTGTCCCCGGTAGAATAGACTGCGGCAGCAACCTGTGAAACCAGTAATATCAGGATGACGGCCGCTCCGATCAAGGGGACCAAGCTTTTCTTTTTCATTTCAAACGCCTCCTATAAGCATCCTCTTTGAACTTGAGACCATTGTGGCCTCTTATATTCATCTTAAAGGCGAATGATGAAAAGAATATAAACACATTGTAAAGATTCCGTAAAGAACGGGGGAGTGAAGGCAATAACAAAGTTTGGCTATTAAGTTAAGTCAGGTTTCGCCACCGTTTCCCTGCTTGCCCTCAGCGAACATCGAATTTGCCTGAAGAAAAAAGGTGCGCAGGAGTTTCAGCAAAGCCGCCTCAATCTGTTTGAGCGAGTCAAAAAAAAGAACTTTACAGGGTTATATCACAGCCGGGTGGCGACCTCCTCCACGGCATGGAGTACCGTTTCCACCTCTTTTTCGGTATTAAAATAGCCCAGGCTAAAGCGCACGGTGCCTTCAGGGAAGGTACCGATGGCCCGGTGGGCAAGAGGGGCGCAGTGCAGCCCGGTGCGGCTCAAAATTCCGTAAACCTGTTCCAGGATATAGCCCAATTCCCCGCTGTCCATCCCCTCCATCACGAAGGAAACCACGGCCACCGACCGCTGATCGTCTTCCGGGCCGAAGACCTGGACCCGTGGAATGGCTCTTAGCCCGCGGCGCAGCAGGCCCGCCAGCTTCGCTTCGTGCTCGCGGATTCGCGTCAATCCTTCCTCCTGGATAAAACACATGCCTTCATAGAGCCCGGCCAGGCCCGGGGCGTTCATGGTCCCGGCTTCCAGGTAATCGGGCATCATTTCGGGGTGAACATCTTCTTCCGAGCGGCTCCCGGTACCGCCTTCGCGCCACGGCTTGATCCGCACACCCTGGCGCACATAGAGCAGACCGACCCCCGGCGGCCCCAAAAACCCCTTGTGGCCGGCAAAGGCGGCCAGGTGGGGCTTGATCGCGCCCAGGTCAAGGGGCATCGCCCCCGCCGTTTGCGCTGCATCTACAAGAAAGTAAAGACCCCGCTCTGCGGTCAGTTGGCCGATCTCTTCCACGGGCATGATCTGCCCGGTCACATTGGAGGCATGGACGCAGACGATCAGCCGGGTTTCCGGCCGGATCGCCGCGGCGATCTCCTCCAGGTTTTCCCCCCGGACCATGGTTGATGTGATCACCCCGCTGCGGCGCAGGGAGCCCAGGGGACGCAGCACGGAATTGTGTTCAAAGGCCGTGAAAATCACGTGGTCTCCCGGCTCCAGGAGGCCCTTGATCGCCATGTTGAGAGAATCCGTGGCGTTTAAGGTAAAAATGATCTCCTCCGGAACCGCGGCGCCGAGGATGGTCGCCGCCTTCTCCCGGGCATCGTAAACCATGCGGTCGGCCTGCAGCGAACGGGTATGCCCCGAGCGACCGGGGTTGGTGCCGCCGTAACGCAAATATTTTTCCGCAGCGGTATAAACCTTTTCCGGTTTCGGCCAGGACGTGGCCGCATTATCAAAGTAAATGCCCGGTTTATCCATCTTTTTTTCCTCCCCTGTTGAATAAAAAAGCCAGCGGCCCTTTCGATGACTTTTCTTCTATTTCATAATCCCCTTCGATCTCCACGGCGTGCTCCCGGAATACTGCCCGGATGCGCTCCGCGTCTTCCGGGTGGCAGCGCAGCGCCGTCCCGCAGCTGGAACTGATGCTTCGGGGTACCGGCACCATCTTGAACTCCCAGGACCTATCGGACAGGGCTTTTTCCGCTTTCACCGCCTGGTAGGTGCTGGGAAAAGTGAAGTAGTAGTAAATGATCAAGTCCCTCACATCCCTGTGCAAAAAAGAGTGGGCTGAACAGGAAGTCTTGTTTTTCCCTGGTATCGATCCCTGCCCAGTTTCATTATAACAAGCCTGGCACGCCGTGCATATTGAAATATTGCATATGATCCAGGCCGATCTTGTCGATTATCTATAGGAACACCCCAAAGGAACATCCGAATACTGCGGCGGTGGCGGAATGCAGGATAAAAAAAGGGCCGTGCTGGGGAACAACCGTGCACCTGGCCCTTGGGAAACCTTCCCCTTGCTGCTCTCCTGCGCCCGCGGCTCAGCAGGAGGAACAGCTGGAACTGCTGCAGCTGCCGCAGCTGCTACCCGAAGCGCTGCCGCCTTCCCCGCTGCCGCCACCGGTCCGGAACGAAGACATGATGCGGCGCGCTTCTTCTCCACAAGCGGGACAGGAAACCGCACCCTGTTCATTCATGCGGCACAATTTTTCAAACTGGCGCCCACACGCACAGCGAAACTCGTAGATGGGCATCTTCCTCTGCCTCCTCGAATTCACCTTTAGGAACGGGTCAGCATATCCTTGATCTCCACGAAACAAGTAGACATAATGGCGTCAATCTCTTCCAGTTCCTGCAACACAGCATCCGTCACCAGGTTATCGATCTGCAGCACCATCACGGCCTCACCGCCAATTTTCTGGCGGCCGACCTGCATGCTGGCGATGTTTACATTGTTGTTTCCCAGGATCGTCCCGACTTTCCCGATCACCCCCGGTTTGTCAATGTACTTGTTGACCAGCATGTAATTGGAGGGCACAACCTCGATGCGGTAATCGCCGATTTGTACAATGCGGGTATCGCCGCCTTCAAAGACCGTGCCCGCCAGGGTGAAGACGCCTTCCCCGGTCGTCACATGCACGGTAACCAGGTTATGGAAGATGGACGTGCTCTTGCTTCGGGTCTCTTTGACCTGGATCCCGCGGTTCCTGGCAATAATCGGTGCATTGACGAAGTTTACCGTGCTGTCGAGCATCACGCGCAGGAAACCAATCAGCAGGGCCGTGGTGAGCGGTGTCACCGGGTACTCGGAGATATCCCCACCGTAGACAATCTCGATTTTTTCCACCCGCCCGTCAAAGACCTGCATGTAAAAACTCCCCATGGTCTTCATCAACGGGATAAAGGGCTCCACTTCCGAGAGCACTTCCTGGGGGATGACGAAGACATTGACCGCCATATCCACCGGCTCGCCCTTGAGCACGTGAATAATCTTGTCCGCCACCTGCACGGCAACATTGACCTGTGCTTCCTGGGTCGAAGCTCCCAGGTGAGGGGTCGGGATCACCTGCTCCAATTCCAGCAGGGGGTTTTTTTTCGGGGGCTCCTCTTCAAAGACGTCCAGGGCGGCGGCGGCAACCTTGCCACTAACCAGGGCTTCATACAGGGCCTTCTCGTCAATTAACCCCCCGCGGGCACAGTTAATGATCCGCACCCCGTCTTTCATGCGGGACAACTCCTCGGCCCCCACGAGGTAATTCTTGGACGACGTTTTCGGCGCATGCAAGGTAATAAAATCCGCTTGTTGAAAAATATCATCCAGGGTCGCGGATTGGACACCCAGCTTTTCCGTTCTCTCCGTGGAGATATAGGGGTCATAGGCCATGATATTCATGCCAAACGCACGCGCCCGTCTGGCCACCTCACTGCCGATACGCCCCAGGCCGATGATCCCCAGGGTCTTTTTCATCAGCTCCACGCCCATGAATTTGCTTCGCTGCCACTGGCCCTGCTTTAGGGAAGTCGCCGAGTTGGGAACGTTGCGGGCCATGGCCAGCATCAGGGCCAGGGTATGTTCTGCCGCGGAAATGGTGTTCCCTTCCGGGGCGTTAATAACCAGGATGCCCAGTTCTGTCGCCTTGTCGACATCGATATTGTCGACTCCCACCCCGGCCCGCCCGATTACCTTTAAATTATGCCCTGCTTCAATTATCTTGGCCGTGACCTGGGTTCCGCTGCGCACCATTAAGGCGTCATACTCGCCGATAATCTCTACCAGTTCTTCCTCGGAGAGACCTGTATTGATATCCACCTGGGCCACTTCCCTCAACATGTGGATCCCTTTTTCTGAAACGGGGTCACTCACCAACACTTTGTGTTTTTCCTTACCCAGCATCTCCGAAACCTCCCGGCGTGATCAACGAGCTTGTCTTTGTCATTTATTAAATATAGCACAAGTTCAAGGGTTAGGCAACACTAAC
>PWRN01000098.1 GCA_003556225.1 Syntrophomonadaceae bacterium | reverse complement strand
TGGGAGATGTCGCGGCCCAGGCGGGCTTTTCAGCAGAAGAGGCACGGGAAAAACTGGAAGCCATGGCGAACCGGGGCTCCCTCCTCGCCAAGAAGGTGGAGGGAGAACCTGCTTACGCGCTGCTTCCCAACTATCCCGGTTTATTCGAGTATCCTGTGATGAAATAGTGGGACTAGTGGGACTAGGGGACAGGGTACCTGTCCCACTTTCAAAAGGCGGCCGTCCCACGAGGGGAGCGGGGCAAGGGCAGCGGAACAACTAAGCCACTAAGTAAAATTTCCGTTCTTTAAGCAGGAGAAAAGACTATCGGCCAAAAATATATGGGGTAAGCGAAAAAAGTAAAGAATCAGCGAGATAAACCTGGAACTAGCGGCAGTTATCTGAAGGAAGGGGATGTGTAGGGATGAAAGTTACCTTGATACTGGCGGACTCTGCCCAGGCCGTCAAAGGAAAGCTCTATATCCTGGGAGGGGGTTGGTCGGTGGTGGGCCCAAAGATCCCTCCCATGGCCGTAGCCTTTAAAATCGAAGTGCCCTGGGACGAGGCAAACAAGGCCCACGCATTTAAGCTTGTCCTCCTGGATGCTGATGGGAATCCGGTAAAAGCTTCTTCCGGCACCGGAGAAAAAAACCTGGAAATCCCCGGGGAATTTACGGTAGGAAGGCCGCATCATCATATCCCGGGCACGCCGATTGATGTCGTGTATGCAATCAATTTTGGCCCGCTGCCGCTCAAGCCGGGCGGCCGGTACGTTTGGACACTTTTTATTAACGATGAAACCCATCCCGATTGGCGCCTGGCGTTTTCCATCCGCCCGGAAAAGCAGTAAAAGCCTCCTGCTAGCAAAGGTCTTCTTTACACAATAAAGGAAGAACTTCGTCCACAGAGAAGGTGACCAGGTAGAGGTTTTCTTGGGGGCCAACATACTGGTGCCGGCGGCGCAACTGCATCAACTGCTCGGTGTTTTTTTCTTCGTGGAGCATGGTTAAGTATAAACGCTTTCCTTGATAGCCCGGGGAGTTTTCCATAAAAAGATAACAGGCCTTGGGATTCCTGGTGATGTTGTAATGCGTTAACCGCTCACGCATGATAAAGGCCACATTTCCGTCATCCAGCACGTGAGGCGTAGCGTAAATCGCGGCGTCTACATTTCCTTTTTCATCGGCCGTGGAAAGAATGCCGACCCCTTTTGTCTCCTCGAAGTATTCTTTTAATGACATTAAATATTTCCTCCTTTGAGTATGGATTTTTCTACCAAACCGGGCTCTTAAAGATAACGCATGTCAATTGATAATCAGATGCAGGATATTATAACACAAAAACGCTCTGAATTAAAATATATTTTTGGCTATAAATTTACGTCAGGTTTCGCCTCTTTTCCCTGCTTGCCTTCAGCGCAGATCGGATTTGCCTGCATCAAAAGGCGCGCAAGGGGTTCAGCATAGCCGCTTTAATCTGTTTGAGCGAGCGCAATGAGGGAGTTGACTAATTACCGGCTGCATATCTTCTCCAAAAAGAGGGACAAGCATGAAAGCGCTCACCGTCTATTATTCCCAAACAGGGATTACCGCAAAAATTGCCCGGCTTATCAACGAGGAGCTGGGCGGGGACTTGGAGGCGATCCGGGAAACAGAACTGGTCAATGGCCAGTGGACCCTGCCCCCGCACGGACAGAAGGTATCTGTCCACCCGCAGGAGAGGATAGAAGAGATAAAGCACGACCCCAGCGGCTATGACCTGGTTATTATTGGAACGCCTGTCTGGGGTTTTCAAATCTCAACACCTGTGAGAGCGTACATTAAGCGCTATCATGCAAGTTTCAAGGCGGCGGCTTTCTTTGTTACCTGCGACGCAACCGGCGCCGACAAGGTGCTGCGGGACATGGAAAGTTTCAGCGGCGTGGGGGCAAAGGCGCAGCTGGTCATTCGCAAGGCGGACCTACAGGAAGGCCCCTTCCGGGAGAAGGCCAAACAGTTTGTCCACGATGTCCGAAAAAGCTAAAATACCTTTATTTTTTAAATTCCTTTTATGACCCCCACGCGATGAAACCTCTACCAGCCGCATCAAATTAGCCCGGCAACAAATCTCATCATAATTGTGGAAATATTTACACATCGGGCAGGATTAGGGTAGATTCTTACAGAAATATTTAAGGGAGAGGAGCCATACCCAGCAGGTCCAAGATAAATTGCAGTGACAGCCTCTCGTTGGACTTTGTTCCGCGCGCAACCCGGTGAGCACCGAAGTTTTCTTTCACCGGGGAGAGCTTAAGAATAACCATCACCCGGTAAAGGAGACCACAGGGATGCTGGAGATGATCTTGACGATGTGTAAAAATTTGGAGAGCGGGAAAGGCCGGATGCCGCCCACCATTCTCTACAACGAGGGCTGGCTGCTGCGGGGGATCCTCTACTGGTTTTCCCAAAACCAGGCAGCCGGACACCCCCTCGCCTTTCAACCGGGGGCGAACTGGTATTCCGAAGGCTGGCTCACCTCGATTTTTTTTCCTCAATACCACAAAGACGAGCTGGCCGAACACTATACGCGCGCGGATGGGGTCATCGGCAATATCGCGGTGGGGAAGAAAGGGAAGTACGATGTCTTTCTCCTTGACCCCTGCAAGCAATTTCTCGTGCTGGAAGCGAAGCTATTCAGCAAGCTTTCCGGGGGAACGACACGTATCCGGGGATACAACCAGGTCGCACGCAGCACCGCCTGCATGGCCAGCGTGCTTTGGGAGGCCAGGTATCCTACCGCAGAATTCACTTCGCTGGGTTACTATGTCCTGGCCCCCGAGCAAGAAATCGAAACGGAATCCTCGTTTTATGACTTCCTGGATAAAGAGTCGTTACGGCAGAGCGTGCTGGATCGGGTGGAATTATACCGGGAACGTTCGAACTACCTGGAAAAACGCCGGTGGTTTGAGGACTTTTTTGAGCCGCTGCTGGCAAAGATTGACCTGCTCCTCATATCCTGGGAAGAAGCCATCTATGCGATCAAACAGGACGATGAGGAGATGGGGCAGGCCCTGGGCAAGTTCTATGCCCGGTGTTTAGTCTACAATGCCCCCGGCAATTGAAAAAATTGAAGGGAGCGATACCTCGATCCTGTTTTTTCCCCTGCCGACGAAACGTATATTTGCAAAAGCGATTTCTTCGCGCACATTCATGGAAGGGATAGATGGCCCAGGAAGGATCTGCAAGCATTTTCATCTTAATCATTTCGCGAAGGAGGTGTGCTCCCGGTTCTGGCTTTTCTAAAGAGAGCCGGGGGAAGAACTTATGATGATGCAGCAGCCGCTTTTAATCAAGACCATGTTGGAACGGGCCCGGAAGTTGTTTCCCAAGAAAGAGATTTTTTCCCGCGGGCTGGAGCGAGACACCCACTACACCTACGGCGATTTTTATCCACGGGTCTGCCAGCTGGCCAACACGCTGCAGGCCCTGGGTGTGAAGCAGGGTGATAGAATCGGCACCTTCGCCTGGAATAACCACCGTCACCTGGAGCTCTACTTTGCCATTACCTGCAGCGGGTTGGTGCTGCACACGCTGAACCTGCGCCTCTTCCCCGAGCAGCTGGTTCACGTGATCAACCACGCCGAGGATCGGATCATCTTCGTCGACGAAGATCTCCTGCCGCTGCTGGAAAAAGTGGCCGATCAGCTGACCACCGTGGAGAAATACGTGATCCTGTCTGACAAGGAAGAACTTCCGAAAACGAAACTCTCCCCCGCATATCACTACGAACAGCTGCTGCGGGAAGCCCGGGATACTTCCGCTTCCCCGATGACCTGGATGAAAATGCCCCTACCGCCATGTGTTATACCACGGCGACGACAGGCCTGCCCAAGGGCGTGATCTATACGCAGCGGTCCATTTACCTGCACAGCCTGATGATCTCCCTTCACGACGTGTTAAGCATCTCCGAGCGCGACGTGATCCTGCCCGTGGTGCCCATGTTTCACGTGTTGGCCTGGGGCATACCTTTCGCTGCCACGTGGCTGGGCGCCAAGCTGGTCATGCCGGGCCGCGTTTTAACCCCGGAGGCCATTTGCACCCTCTTCCAGCAGGAGCGGGTGACTATCTCTGCAGGGGTGCCGACGATCTGGATGGGCCTGTACCAGCACCTGGAAGGCGGCGCCCGCTACGAGCTGGACAACCTGCGCCACATCATCAGCGGCGGATCTGCCATCTCCAAGGAGCTGATTAAAGCCTTTGAGAAAAAATACGGCCTGACAATCCTGCATGCCTACGGGATGACGGAAACTTCCCCGCTCGTTTTGAGCGCTCCCCTGAAGAGCTACATGGAAAATTGGGAGGAGGGCCGTAAGTATGCGGCCAGGGCCAAACAGGGACTCCTGGTACCGGGGCTGGAGATGAAAATCATCAACAGCGAAGGCGAGGAAGTGGCGTGGGACGGTAAAGAAATGGGAGAGCTGTGTGTGAAAGGGCCCTGGATCGCCGGGGCTTATTACAAGGAGCCGGGGAGAAGCGCGGAAAATGTCAAGGACGGTTGGCTTCACACCAACGACATCGTGACCGTGGACGAAGAAGGCTACCTGTTGATCCAGGACCGGGCCAAGGACTTGATCAAGAGCGGGGGAGAGTGGATCTCTTCCGTGGACCTGGAGATGACGATCATGGGGCATCCCGATATAGCCGAGGCCGCTGTGATCGCCATGCCCCATGCGAAGTGGGTGGAAAGACCCATGGCCTGCGTGGTGCTGAATGAAATGGCCAGAGGAAAGATCCAGGAAGCAGAGATCCTCGCCTACCTGCAGGACAAGGTCGCCAAATTCTGGCTTCCAGACAAAGTCATCTTCCTGGAGGAGATCCCAAAAACCAGCGTGGGGAAATTTAACAAAAAACTGTTACGGGAAACCTACGCAGAACAAGATTAACACCGGGGACAAGCACGCCCCCCGGCGCGGCAAGATGGAGTTGGAGATGAAGAAAATGACGTATAAACAGCAGGGAAAAAGAGAAGGAAGAAAGAATGAAGACAAGGGAGGAAGTTTATGTCAGGCGGTGCCGCTGAAAATTCAGCGGCTCCTCGACTAAAGATCCAGGAAAGTTCTCAGCCGATCTTCGACAGAGACACGCATTTCCACAGGTAGCGTCGCTGAATGGATTTTATTCTTTTGTTGTAAATAGTCCAGCAAAGATATGGAGGAGGTTCGCATGAAATCTCTTTTTGAGCAGAACGAGCTGGCGGGAATTCCCCTGAAAAATCGCTTGATCCGCTCCGCCACCCACGAAGCCATGGCGGATGAAGCGGGGCGCCCCAGGGAGCAGTTGGCCCGGTTGTACGAGCGGCTGTCCAGGGGCGGGATAGGGGCCATCATCAGCGGATTCTTGGGAGTCCATCGGCAAAGTCACGGTTATCCTCATATGATGTTGCTGGACCGGGACGAGCACATTCCAGACTATCAAGCCCTGCTGGAGCCGACCAAGAAGCAGGGCACGCCCGTGATCGCGCAGGTTGCCCATCTCGGGGGAAAGTTTCATGCGTCCATGGTCAAAAGCGACGTGCTGGCCCCTTCTACGAAAAATTATGCCCCCTTCGGGGTTAAAGCGAGGGCCATGACCCCGGGGGAAATCGAAGAAACCATTGACGCGTTTGTCCAGGCAATCCGCCGGTGCAGGGAGGCGGGCTTTGACGGTGTGCAGGTCCACGCTGCCCACGGATATCTCTTATCGGAATTCTTGTCTCCCCACTGCAACCGCAGGACAGATTCGTGGGGCGGCGACACGGAGAGAAGATTTCGCATCGTCGGGGAAATCATGCGCGGTGCCCGGCAGGAGGTGGGAGATTATCCCCTCCTGCTCAAAATCAGTGGCCACGATTGGGATAAGAACGGCATGACCGTGCCGGAAGCAATAAAACTCGCCCGGCTCTTCCAGGAAGCGGGCGGCGACGCCGTGGAGGTATCCAGCGGGGGCGTCAACGCCCTGGACATGTCCCGGACGGCAAAGATCCCGGTGGAGGCCATTTTAAACCTGGATCCCCAGTACACGAAATATCACCCCGGGGCAAAAAAGATCCTTGCTGTGCTTCTGCCGTTAGGTGTGAAAAACCCTCGACCCATCTACAACTACAATGTTGAAGCAGCTGCACGAATTAAAGAGCAGCTGGATATCCCGGTGATCGTAGTGGGGGGTCTGAGAAAACTTGACGAGATGGAGCAGGTCATCACGGAAGGGAAAGCCGACTATGTCGCCCTCTGCCGCCCGCTGATCATCGAGCCGGCCCTGGTGGAGAACTTTCTAAACGGCAAGCAGGATCGCTCGAAGTGTATCGACTGTGATTACTGCCTGTTAGGGGTTTTGGCCGGGCCCCTGCGCTGCTACATGGGCAAGCTGCCCGGATAACGGCGGGCCTGGCGAGGTGCGTTAAGTGAAAAAGACGGAAAAAACTTTGCGCTTTTTCGACCTTTTCCTGTTTTACAGCACAACAATTCTCGAGGCAAGGATAGTTTTACAGACTAATAACCGGAGTTTCTCTTAAAAGGGAGGGGAAAAGCCAGTGCAACAGGCATGTCGCCTGGTGGAGCAGGGTTTCCCGCAGGGAAGCTGCGCCACTTTCTACAAGCCTTCAAAGGGTCTATTCAAAGGGCACGCGGAAGGCCGGGCCTGCGACGTAACCATGCAGTGGGAAGACGGGGTTCCTTCCAGGAAAATTAAATCCGTCCTGCTTTCCCGACCGGAGGATTATCTATCCCTTTACCACTCCGGCTGCAACATGTCCTGCGTGAAGTGCCATTCCTGGGAATTCAGCCAGTACAGGGCCGGAGAGTGGATGTCCCCGGAGGGGGCTGCCCGCCTGGCCGAAGAGTACGCCCGGCTGGTTACCGTCTGGGAACCCCGGGAAAGGGCGACGTCTTCCCATGCCCAAAGCCTCTGCAAGCACTGCGGGCAGTGTGTTACAAGGGGCAAACGATCGGTCCACTGCCCGGAAATCTTGACCCCCGAGCAGGTTGTCCTGTCTCCCCAGGGTTACGGGCCGGCCCGGAACATCGTGGCCTTCACGGGCGGGGACCTGGCCTGCCGACCGGAGTGGTACAGTCGCGTGGCGGGGTTGATCAAGAAAAAGGGCCTGGACCTCTGGGTGCTGCTGGAAACCAACGGTTACGGGTTAACGCCACAGAACCTGGATGATCTGCAGCGGGCGGGGATCGATTCCTTCTGGCTGGATATCAAGGCCTGGGATAACGAGGTCCACCGCAAGCTCACCGGGGTGGAAAACCAGCGGATCTTGCGGCTGC
>PWRN01000078.1 GCA_003556225.1 Syntrophomonadaceae bacterium | reverse complement strand
CCGCGCCCCGTTCCTTCCGGGCAGCCGCCCTGGATCATGAAGCCGGGGATCACCCGGTGAAAGGTCAGGCCGTCGTAATACCCCGCTTCAGCCAGGTCAATAAAGTTTTTTACCGTGTTGGGCGCGTTTACGGGGTCCAGTTCCACTTTAATCTGGGCCCCGTTTTCCATTTCGATGGTCGCCAGGGGATTACTTTTTCTCAACATATCCTCTCCTTCCTCCATAGAAGCTGCATCGTGATCTGTATTCCCACTCCGGAGCCATAAAATCACGGCCAGGGATAATACAAAAACCAGCAGCATCACGACCCAGGGAATCCTGCGCTTTTGCTGTACAGGCTCCTTGATCTTCTTTTTTTGCGTGCCCGGTTTCTTTTTCCCGGACTTCTTTTTCTGCCTGGCCATAGCCGCCTCCGTTGATCAACGAAATTTAAGGCAAGATTTACTCCTCATTCAATTCTTCAAGTGGCGGCAAAACCCTTCTTATCGAGGAGCCTTGAAATAAAAAAGCACGAGCTTTAACCATCACAGCTCGCGCATAACTTTTTCTGGCGGAGAGAGTGGGATTCGAACCCACGAGACGGGGCTGCCGCCTACGCGATTTCGAGTCGCGCGCCTTCAACCGGACTCGGCCATCTCTCCATGTGCAACCTATTATATTACGGCAAAAATGCCTTGTAAAGGATCTGCTCTTCCTGCCTTGAGCCCTCCCATCGCCGCTTTCCGCTGAATCGCTTTGAAGCAAAATTTCCTCGCTTGTGTCGCCAGGGATGCGGCTTCCTGGCACGACCGGCAGGGCATCAACCTGCTGTCTCCTGGTCACATCGCTATTTAACTTTGACTTCCTTCACCATGAAAACAATACAATCATTAACTTCTTCCACAACAGCGCTACTCACGCTACCCAAAAGCGTTTTTTTAAAACCACCCAGCCCCCGGCTGCCGATGACGATCATGTCGACCCTTTCCCCTGTAGCAACCCTGATGATCGTATCAGCAGGGTGCCCTTTCTCTAAGATCGTTCGGGCTTTGATGTTCTTCTTTTCAAAAACTTGCAGCGCATCCGCCAGGATTTTCTCTCCCTGGGCTTTATACTCCCTGACCAGTTCCCTAAAGCGTGTAATGTGCTCTCTTGTTGCCTCTTGCCCCAAATACGACAAATCCTGTGGTTGTGGATAAACATGAATGATGGCGATCTCATCAAAACTACAGACTTCTGCAATTTTCAACGCTTCTTCGACGGTTTGCTGGCTGTGTATTGACCCGTCCGTACAAACTAGCATTTTCATCTTTTATGGCTCCTTTTTCCTGGGCGGAATGAAGTCAAGAAACTTTAACATTTTATCACCGTAACGACGCTGCAATCTTTCGCTTCTTGAACGACAGAACTGCTCACACTTCCCAGGAATATTTTTTTTAAACCCCCGATCCCCCTGGTGCCCATCACGATCAGGTCAAATTCGCCTGATGAAGCGACTTTTATGATCGTTTCTGCGGGATGTCCTTTCTTAAAAATTGGCCGCGCCTTGATGTTTGCTTTTTCAAAAATTTCCAGGCCGTCTAACAAATACTGTTCTTTTTCCTTCCTATGCTTTTCCTCTATCTTCTTGTAAGATTGCACTTCTTCTCGTGAGCCCCCGGTTGGAATATTTGCAATAAGGGGTTGATAGACATGAAGGATCGCAACTTCGTCTATTTTACTCCCCTCGGCAATTTGGGCGGCTACTTCCAAGGCCGCCCGGCTGTGTTCCGACCCATCAGTACAAACTAAAATTTTCACATCGATCACTTCTATCTCATTGATGATTTAAGATGGTTCGCCTGGTTCGTTTCAAAGGCTAAATCTCTGCGCTTCGTGCCGCGCATCGGAGGCTTGTCTTTTATTCTACCACGAATATTGTAATATTTGAAGAATTGAATCCAGTCCAGGCTAAATCGGCCTTGATCAAATCAACCAGGCCTACTAACGGGCAAATGAAAAAGGGGCCCCGGGTGGCTTCTAAACCCACAAGAGAGACCCCTTCTATCCTGGCGCGCCCGGCAGGACTCGAACCTGCGGCCTTCTGATTCGAAGTCAGCTACTCTGTCCGGCTGAGCTACGGGCGCATGATCAGCATCATAACTGCTTTTTAATTATAGCATCATTATAACATAATCCTGGAGATTTGCGTAGGCGGAGATGGCAGAATCCTGGCGGTTTAATTCTAAAAAACCAGAAATAAAAATTGCACTTCGCGAGTTCGCGAGTTAAGGAACCTTTTGAATTGATGCTCTGTGTTTAGCATCCTGTCTAATCCTGTTCTCCTTAACATTCTCTTTTCGAAATCAGTGTTTAAGTGAGCATAGATCAAGTACATCCCCTTTTACCGCCAACAAGAGTCTGGAGAGAGTGCATACTACCCACTCCCACAGGAGTTCGCCTGCGTTCACGGCGCACGTTTGTCCCGGAAAAACTGCTGCAGCAGGGCGGCGCATTCGTTTTCCAGGACGCCCGAGGTCACCTCCAGCCGGTGGTTCAGGCGCGGATCCCCGGGGATGTCGTACAGGGAACCCGCAGCCCCTCCCTTCGGATCATAGGCCCCGAAAACCAGCCGGCTGACCCGGGCCAGCACCAGGGCGCCGGCGCACATGGGGCAGGGCTCCAGGGTTACGTAGAGGGTTGTATCCGCCAGGCGCCACCCGCCCAGGCGCTGCCCGGCTTCACGCAGGACCAGGATTTCCGCGTGAGCGGTGGCATCACACCAGGCTTCCCGGCGGTTGCGATTCTGGGCCAGGATCTCTTGGTCCAGGACCAACACCGCCCCCACAGGCACCTCTCCTTCCTGGAAGGCCTGCTCTGCCTGCAGCAAAGCCGCTTTCATGTATTTTTGATCCCCTGCAGTGCCTGCTTTCACGAACTCCCATCTCTTTTCCGTGCGCTTTTATGCGACCCAGCCGTGTTCTAGCTTCTCCGCTACCTGCAGAGACCTCGCAGCAGCACTTTTATGCCCGCGTAAAGCATGACCGGGAACTTGGCCGGGAAACGGATCTTCCACGTCTATACTACCACAATTGCCTGCCCTTTGCACCTCGGCCCGGAGACGGTGAGTGGCAAAAAGGCAGCCCAACGAGACAGATTTTTTGCAAATTCGTTGCGAAACAATTTAGTCTCATGGTCACAAGCTTTCGAAGTCCTACAATCACCAGCATAAGGGTTATTCCTTGAAATTCTATCATTTCTACCCCCTGCCGCATAGTGGGTCCAGTAATATAAATCGCCGTGCCGGATGCGCACAAGAAAACCGGCTTTTGCCGGTATCTTGCTGGAGTACAAGTGCGGGGAGCCGGTTGTCGTTTCCGGCTCCCCGCACTGCAGTATTATCGTGGCGCGCCCGGCAGGACTTGAACCTGCGACCTCCTGATTCGTAGTCAGTTACTCTATCCGGCTGAGCTACGGGCGCATGAGTGGCGGAGAGAGAGGGATTCGAACCCTCGAAGCAGGCTTTGACCCGCTTAATCGCTTAGCAGGCGACCGCCTTCGACCAACTCGGCCATCTCTCCGCGCTTGAGCATCTTCCTGGCGGAGGGGGTGGGATTCGAACCCACGGCTCTTGCGAGTCACCGGTTTTCAAGACCGGCTCCTTAAACCTCTCGGACACCCCTCCCATTGTGTTTTTTAGTATAACATACCGTAAAATGATAGTCAACGACCTGTAAGGTCACGACCTGCGAGGTCAACGACCATCGTCCTGGTCTGCGTCTTCCCTGGACTGCATCGTTCTGGTTTATTTCGTCCTGGTCTGCATTCGCCCTGGTCCACCGTCCTGGATAGCATGCCACACCACAGAAGTAGTTCGGTCGTTTGCGGATTCCTCCGACTGCAGATTTCTACGACGGGTTCCTGCATTCGAGATATTGACAGCGAAACCTTATGCATGTATACTACAATTAATGTATAATACAATTATATTTTCTGTTTTGCACTGATAGAAAGGAAAACGGTCATGGAAATGAAGGACATTCGCTTTTTTCGCGAAACGATGCGCCAGATGCAGCGGAACTTAGGTTGGCAGTGGAAAAACGATGCCGCCTGCTGCGGTATCACCCTGGCCCAGTGCCATGCCCTGCTGGAGCTCGGAAAAAGCGGCGAAATCGCGCTCGTGGAACTGGCATCCCTGCTGGGACTCGACGCCAGCACGTTAAGCCGCACCATCGATGGCATGGTCCTGGCCGGCCTGTTAGAGCGCCGGGCCAATCATCAGGACCGCCGTTATGTCAAGATTACCCTCACGGAACAGGGGAAAGAAGTGTATGACAGGATTAACCGCACCTACGATGATTATTACTCGCAAGTATTCGCCGACATCCCCCCGGATAAGCACGGACAGATCCTGGAGAGCATGGAACTATTGGTGAACGCCATCGACGGTTTGCACAGCGATACTTGCGGCCAGGAGGGACAATCGCGGTGAGCAAGGCAAGCCACAAAGGGATAAAATTACAGGTGGTCGATGATCGCCCGCTAACCCCTTGCTGTCCAGGCGAACAACCTGCCGTTAGCCCGGTAAATATTTCGGAAGCAAACTGGGTGGTTGGGCAGCTTGAAACCAACACCGGCCCTGTCTACCGGGTTGCCACCGCCCTGGACCGCTCAGACTTGTGGGGCGCCGTGAAAGCCCGCTGGGGAGTGGGCAGGATGAACTACACGGTTCCTCCCGGGCTCTATGCCATCGGCGCGCCTGACGAAAACGCGGCGGTGCTGGTTTCGGCAAACTACAAGCTGAGCTTCGATTCCCTGCGCCGGGAACTTTCCGGCCTGAACCTCTGGCTGCTGGTGCTGGACACAAACGGGATCAATGTCTGGTGCGCTGCCGGGAAAGGTTCTTTTGGCACCGCCGAAGTGGCCAGGATGGTTGGCCGCACGGGTCTAGCAAGGTTGGTTTCACACCGCACCTTGATCCTGCCCCAGCTGGCGGCCCCCGGGGTGGCCGCCCATGAAGTGCGGCGGCGGTGCGGTTTTAACGTGGTCTACGGCCCGGTCAGGGCGGCTGATCTACCCGCCTTTCTCCGCGCCGGCAACAAGGCAGACGCGGCCATGCGCCGCCCTTCTTTTACCCTGCGGGACCGCCTGGTCCTGACACCCTTGGAGCTGACCTCCTTGATCAAGCCGCTCAGCGGTTTCGCTCTATTCCTTTTTCTGCTTAACCTCTCGGCCGCGCTGTTGAAAGGCAACCCGCTGGCGCTGCTTCCTTTGCTGGGCCACACGATTGATCACCTGGTCCCCTTTGTTGTGGCCGTGCTTGTTGGCGCCGTCCTGGTCCCTGCCCTGCTGCCCTATTTGCCGGGCCGCGCCCTGGCCTGGAAAGGCCTGGTCCTGGGCGTACTCTGGGCTTTTGCTTATACGGCGCTGACGCCCGGTGCGGAGAGTTGGCTGCGAAACACCGCCCATTTCTTGATCATCCCGTCAATAACGGCATTTATCGGCCTGAATTTTACCGGTTCAACCACCTATACATCTCTTTCCGACGTGATCAAGGAAACGAAAATAGCCTTTCCACTGATCGCGATGGCAGCTGGTCTCGGTCTGATCGCCCTTGTTGCCGCTTATTTCGTCTAAACTGGAGTCAAAACGCCCGGTGTAAAGTCCGGAACTGGAGCTGATAAACTGTGAAGTATCGATACTTGAAGAACGTGGTGACCCTGCAAATGGACCAGGAGAAGTGCAGTGGTTGCGGCATGTGCCTGGAAGTTTGCCCCCAGCAAGTGTTCACCTATGCTGAAAACGTCAGCTGGATCACCGATCGGGATGCCTGCATGGAGTGCAGCGCCTGCGCCAGGAACTGTCCACGGCAGGCCATTAAGGTCCGCCAGGGTGTCGGCTGCGCGTATGCCGTCTTGATGGATAGATTCAAGCTCAAGGGCATCTGCTGCAAAGATGCCTGCCGCTGCAGCCTCGACAACATTCCCGACCCGTGATCGGCAACCCTTTTCTGAAAATCTGCAAACCGTGAGAAAGCAAGCCCGGCAGGTGAAGATAAATGCCGCGGACCTCTGCAGGATTGGGCTTCAAGGCGTCATCAACCACTTGGTGATTATTTGTCGCGGCATGTATGCTGTGAGCATCTAGATAGTACCTTGAAACCAGTTCTTCCACCATCCCCTTTCTTCTTAAAATCAAGTTCTTTTGAAAATCAAGCTTCGTGCGAAGAAGCTTAGCCCGGCTGTACAGGCGTGTTGACCGGGTTTTTTATTCTTAGTATAATAATAGCAGTTTTTCGTCGAGGGCCTTCATGCACCAACCATGTTCTATCGTTTACAGCAAAATTGAATGCCGTGTCAGCAACAATCGGGATACAGGAGGACTACCCCCATTGAGGGAAAACAACATAAAAGCACCTGTCAAAGAAGACCCCTCGTATCTACGAAGGCACAATCTTTTTGTCGTCTGGACCCACTGGGTGATCGCCTTGTCCAGCCTGTTGCTGATCTTCAGCGGCTGGGGACAAATTTTATTTTTCCGCCGACACAGGATCATCGCCCTTCCCGGCCTATCCTGGTCGGAGCAGCATGCGTTCTTACTGCAGCTGCACTACGTATTTTCCGCCCTGCTGATTGCGATGATCGCGGTCCACATTGCCTACCACCTGATAAAAAAAGAACGGGCCTTGCTCCCCCAGGGAAGAGATTTTGTCCAGGCCCTGCCCCTGCCGGGCCAGATACGGCGCCGGTTCCCCCCGCCGGAGCACTTCAAGTATTACGCCAACCAACGTTTAAGCTACGCCCTGACAGGGCTGGCGCTCTTCCTGCTGGTGTTCAGCGGGGTGCTGAAAACCTACAAAAATTTCCCCGCCGCTCACCTTCCTGCTGCCCTGCTCCGCACGGCCAACCAGCTGCACAGCATCGGGACGTACCTGCTGGTTGCAGCAATCGTGATCCATGTCATCGCCATCCACGTAGCCCGGAAACACCGCCCGCTCATCCGCAGCATGATCGACGGGATGGTTTCTCGGAGATATGCCCAGAAACATTTTCCCCGCTGGGTTGCCCGTTTGGAAGAAGAAAAAAAAGAGGAGAATGAGAATATCCCACCGGGAACTTAAACTTTCTCCTGGAAAAGCTTTCCGGGAGATTGCCGCTAACGGGGGTAATCAATTTTGCTTTCCTGCCTCCAAAGGAGGTTCATCTTGGGAAAGGCCCCCTGAGGGAAACGCTTTCGGAAGAATCACCCATCATGGACATTTACAAGGTTTCATCACCTCCCATTCATTACCTTCCACAGGAATGCTCCGCCCGGAAGCACAGTGACAACACAGGCAAATCCGGG
>PWRN01000020.1 GCA_003556225.1 Syntrophomonadaceae bacterium | reverse complement strand
GGGGGTGTGCTGGAGTTGCACGGTTTTTGTTCTTGGGGGCGCTTCACCGATGATGGTTACTTGTTCAACGGTTGCAGCATGGCCAGACTTTTCCAGCTTTTCTTTCAGCATCCGGGCAACTTCAAGGGTGTTGTTCGTTTGGGAATATACGATGATACCGATGTTCATATGAAGCCACCTGCTCTCTATTAGTCTGCCCTGCTGGGGAACGATGCAAACGAGATGTGCGCCGGAACCTCAATCCTGAACCCCTGGAAACAGGCAGCCGTTTCTTCTTTCAACCAGCCCCTTGCGCAGCAGCTCCGCCAGGACATCATCGTAGAATTCCCGGTAACAGCCCTGGAAAAAAAGATCGACCGTTTCTGGAAACCAGCAGGTGCCCATGAGGTAGTTAAAAAAATCTTCTTCCGGGAACCCCGCCTTCATCAAGAGAACATAGATAAACAGTTTTTTGGCCTGGTCGCGCCCCATCCGTTCCGGGCTTTCCAGGAAGGCGTCCACCCTCTCCAGGCCGCGTGCGATGGCTTTCCGGGGATCCAGGACAGGGCTGCCGTGGCCCGGGTAAATCACGGATATTTCCAGGGAGGCAAGCCTTTCCAGGGTTTTTTGCTGCAGAAACGGTGAAATATTTCCCTCGATGCGGGGTGTCAGGGCACCGAAATCGCCGTCCCAGATGGCGTCGGCAGAAACCAGGAAGCGGTATCGGGGTGAATAAAGGGCAACCTGGCCGGAAGCATGACCGGGGACGTGCAGCACCTGTAGTTCCAGGTCACCCAGGTTCAACACCTGGCCATCTTGGAGCTCCAGGTCAACATGAAAAAAATCCGCTTCCTGATCGTAGTAGTGCCACCAGGTGAACCAGGTGTTTTTGGTCTCGATGTAACGCTTGTCCAGTGTATGCATGGCCACCTGGCAGCCCGATTGCTCCTGGATTACCCGGTTCGCCCCCACGTGATCACAGTGGGAGTGGGTTGAAATAATCAAGTCGACTTGCCCGGGATGAACCCCGGCCGTTTCAATCAGGGCGAGGGTTTGCTGCAGGCTGCTCTTGTATCCCGTATCGATCAGAACTTTCCGGTCACCGTTAAAAACAAAGTGATTGGCATTTAACCAGCCCCGTTGGACGAAAAAGAAATGATCAACAATCGCTTCGATCATCACCGCAAGTTCCTTTCTTAAATCCTCAAACCTCCTGGCCTCATGGAGATATCCTTTGCTTCCCGCCGTTAATCAATAGGGGTCGCGCCGGCAGGTATGGCATAACCGTGGTCTTCAAACCAGCGGGCCGCCCCCGGATGCAGGGGTAAAAAAGTATTGGTCTGAATATTCCCTGGCACGGTCTCCCGGGCCGCGTCATGAATGTTCATCATCCGGTTATGGTTGGTCATAACGGCATCCACCATTTGATAAACCAGGTCTTCGGGGAGGTCTTTATGGCAAATCGCCCAGTTAAAGACAGAGATGGTTTCCAGGTCTTCATCCAGGAAGTCGTACGCATCCGCCGGGATAGTGGCTGGCTCCCAGAAAGGAAATGCTTCCAACACCGCCGTCCGGTCAGGACCATCGATGGGCAGCATGACGATGTGATCAAAACCGACGTTTGACGCATAGCTCAAGAGACCGCCGACAGGAAGCCCCGCAGCAAAGCTGTTGGCATCAAGCTGTCCTTCCAGGTGGCTTGCAACCAGGTCGCTCAAGGAACCCCATACCGGCTCAGCCTCGATGCCCAGGGCCTCAAGAATGAGGGGATGATAGGTCCCCGGTGTTCCCCCGGTCGGGCCCACGCCAACCCGCTTTCCTGCCAGGTCACGCATAGAAGTGATGCCATCATCTTTATGGGCCCACCAGTGGGAATAGGTGCTGTACATGGGGAACATGGCCCGCACGTTTCGCTGCTCATCCCCTTCGAAGGCTGTTCCTTGCTGGCCTTCCCAGGCCTGGTACCCGATGCCCATGGTGATCATGCCCAGATCGAGGGTGCCCTGGTGGACCAGGCGCATGTTATCCGCCGGCCCCCCGGTTTGTTCGATATAGACAGGCATACCGACCAGTTCGTCGATTAAGCTGCCGGTCCCGGTGCCGTAGAAAAAATATACCCCCCCGGCCAGGGCTGTTCCCATCGTGACAGAGCCGGGCCAGTCATCCCCGACCTCCGGGGGCCGGTCCACGTCATCGTCGCGAACTACTGGTCTACCACAGCCGGAAAAGGCGAGAATTAACACCAGTAAAAGGCAAAAGAAGACGATCATGGCTTTTTTCTTCATGCGAGCGAGACACTCCCTTCAAGTATCAACCTCTACGCTTCGATCAAGCTTTTCGCCAGGCACTCCGTTGTGCATCCAGGGTTTCTTTACGCTTTAAGACGGCAACGCGGCAAACCTGCCCTGCTTGTAGCATTGATATCCCTTACTTAGGTGCCTCACGGATGCTCCCGCAAAAAGCAGGCATAAAGCAGCGATGTTGATTCCATTTGATCGCCGCCTTTATGATTAGAACAATTATATCACGTTCTCGCGATTTCCAACAACAGAAACCCCGCATAAAAAAATGGTTTTCCACCCGCTTGTTCTGGCATTACAGGCAGAAAACATTGAACAGGGCGACGATGTGTAACCCGGGCTCGCTCCCGTTTCCCAACTTTCTCCCAGCGAGTAAGGGATTATTCTGAACCAAAAGGCGCGCAGGTGTTTCGGCAAGCCGTGTCAAGCTGTTCGAGCGAGCGTAGCGAGGGCGTTTTTGAAGCAGATTACATTCTCGTCTTGAGCAGTAGCGAAACGAACCGGTTAATGGCTTCTTCCTGGTTTTCCCCTTTTTCCAGGCTCTCCAGCATACATTCGCGGAAAAACCCGGCGACAACCAGCTTGGTTGCCCCTTCCAACGCGGAGTGCACCGCGCTGAGCTGAGTCGCAATTTTTTCACAGTCCTCCCCTTCCTCGATCATGCGACGGACAGCCCTCACTTGCCCTTCCATGCGGGAAAGCCTGTGCAAAACCTCCTTTTTCTTATCCTCGGAAACTTGCATCTAGGCACACCCCGCTTTCTGGTCTGCGTTCTCATCTGCGGCAACCATGTGCAGGAGGCCAGCCGGGCAGTTCCTGGTGCATGTACTGCAGCGGATACACCTCTCATCTTCAAGCTGGTTGGTCGTGGACAGGTTCAGGTGGGGTTCCAGCTGAACGGGGCAAACAAGGCTGCATTTACCGCAGGAGCGGCATTTTTCAGGGTACACAAGGGAAACCCTTTGATCGGTTTTGTGATTGATGCCAAGCAGCCTGCCGAACTTGTAAAACATTTCCTGCATGGTCCCCATGGGGCAAAAGACACACCAGGTCCGGGGATTCACAACCACCGCCAGCAAGCCCCCGATAAGCAGCACCATGAGATAGGTGTTGGCGAAGAGAAAACCCAATCTTTCATACAACGGGTCAGCCCCCATCGTCCCATAAATACTCCAAAACCTGCTCGCCATGTTGTAGATAAAAAATAGCAGGACTGCTCCGACTACCGGCCGCGAACGAAGAAATTCCGGGATTTTTACCTGGCGGCTGATGGGCTGAAGCAGGTTATCGAAAAAACTGCCGTGGGGACAAATGTTCCCGCACCAATATTTCCCCTTGAATAAGCTCGTGCCCACCAGGGCGGCCATAATAAAGGGCACCAATAATCCGAGCGATGGAACAAACTGTCCTCCCAGACCCACCAGGATGGTGAAGATCCAGGCATAACGCCGCACAGGCGAAAAAGACCTGTTTGTTTTCACGGGCAACGACGCGGAACTTGTGCTGCTGCGCATCAAGACCCCCTCCTTCTAGATAATAATTTCGATCTACCACAAACCAACCTGATTGCTCTTTATGCTGCCCGACACTGATCATAAGACTGCAGTGCAAGACCAGGCGCGTTGAAATCAACTCCATTTTCTTCTTGGACAACCCACATACCCTATGGGGTATAACAATGATTATAAAACCTCCTTCTTCCGCTGTCAAGGGAAAATGGAATAAAAGGAAAAAAGAAACGGGCCGTTGTTAATAAGGCCCGTTTCTCCTTTGTCCGCGCTTATGCTCTGTTGACGTCTCTTACCAGGTAGTGGAAAGGTCCGTTTCGTATTTCTCTGCAGCCATTTTGTGCACGCGGAGTTTCCAGGTTCTCTCTTTGATGGCTTCGAGAAGTTTGCGGGAAGCTTCCTTGGGGTCTTCTTCCCACATGAAGTAGCCGCCATAGACATCTTGAGCGATCTGCAGGGCGATCCCGTCGACCAGGGGACTGCCCGGGATGGGCGGAACCACGCCGACGTGGACGGGCATACCCAGGGTGACGCACCAGCTGCCGATGGAAACAGCCTTTTCACTCATGGCTTCCGGGGCGCTGGCGGCGTAGGGCACCTTTGGTGTGTCTACTTTCCACTGGCGGGCCAGGGCAGTCATCAGGTCGTAGGCCCGGGTGTTGTCCACGCAGGAGCCCATGTGGAAAATGAGCGGCAGCTTTTCACCTTTCAGCTTCTCCTTGTTGGCTTCGTTCAAGCGGTTGATGAACGCCTTCAGCCCGTCTCCGGCATACTTTTCCACAGCATCGCTGTTGAGCAGACCGAGCTTGGCATAGGTTCCTGCGGCACACCCGGTCGCCACAGGCAAGATATTGTTTTTAGCCAGCTCTACGGCGATGGTATAGTGACTTTCGTCATGCGGGACTTTCAGGTTGTTGCAGCCGGCAAAAAGGACCAGACCCTCCAGTTCACCTTGCTCAACGGCGTCGGTGATGACCTTGTAAGGCTCATCGGGGTTCACGGAAGCTAGAAGTTCTTCAAACGCCTCCAGGCTGAAACCGGCAATAAGCTTGTTTTTGATCTGGGGTATGCTCACTTTTGATGGGTCACGCTCTTTGAAGTTTTCTACGGCAACCATGACGATTTCTCTGGCTTTTTCCATGGCCCTTTTTTCATCGAAATCAATGTAGTATGAACTGGGGATCTTGGCGTTGGGAATGGTGGTGATGATCTTGGTGTGGTAGCATTCCGCTACAGACTGGATGCCGGGCATGATGCACTGGATGTCGACAACCATGGCGTCCACGGCGCCGGTCATGATGGCCAGTTCCTGGGACAAAAAGTTGGTCAGCGGGGCAACGCCCTGCCGCATGAGCACCTCGTTGCCGGTGCAGCAGATGCCCACGCATTTGATGCCTTCGGCACCGACAGCCTTGGCTTCGTCTTGCATCTCCCGGGCGGCCTTGACGACCATCTCGCTCAAGATGGGGTTGTGGCCGTGCAGGGCAATGTTGACCATGTTTTCTTCCAATACCCCCATGTTCGCTTCGCTGACACTGGGGGACGGAGTGCCGAAGAGAATGTCGGAAAGGTCGGTAGCGATGTGCATACCGGTATAGTCGCACAGGGCTGCTTTCAAGGCCTGGAAGACCAGGTTGACCGGGTCGGCGTCCATGCCCATGTGCGTCTGGGCCATGGATTCGGCGATAGTGCGGTGGATGCTGTAGGGCATGATGTTACATTCTATGAATTTTTCAATGCGCTCAGGAACGACGGTCTTTTCCAACCAGGCGTTGTATTTGCCGTTGATGCGGCTGAAATCCTCCAGGGCCAGGCTTACCAGGTCTTTTAGAATCTCCTGGTCAGAACGTCCCTCGGTACTGATCTCCATGCGCTCGGCCACCCTTTTCAACTTCTCCGGGTCCGTGATGCCGTAATCCTTTGCATGACCTTCGGCCACCTCACTTAATGCCAGGGTGGTGTGCAGACCGTGGTCAGAGTGAGCAGAAGTTCCGCCCAGCACAGAACGAACCAGGTTGCGGGCCACAATGGTGTAGCCGGCCGCACCGCAGATGCCCTTGGACGCTTTCTTGGTGATGCGGCAGGGCCCCTGGATACAGATAGTGCAGCAAACCCCGGCGTTGCCGTAGTTGCACTGGGGCTGCATGTTCAAATATCGGTCGTAGACCGACTCTACTCCGTTGCCCTCTGTCTTGGCCAATACTTCCAACGCAGCGGGGTCTATCGTACGGTTGCGATCTTTCTCTTTCTTTTTCTCAGCCATAGTAATATCTTAACCTCCTCGTGTTATTAAATTTTAGAACTCCAGGTTTACGAAAGAAAGGGATAAGCGTTACTACCTGATAGTATAGCATTTACTCATAATTATGTCAACTAGATAGTAAGTTTTATTTACCCAGTCTTTAAAACTCGACACCGTGGAGGCACTCAAAGATCGCTTCCAACCCCTGGGCCAACCTGGGACCGGGCCTGAGAACAAGGGCTCCTTCCAGGGAATAAATCCGGTTATTTTGAAAAGCCTTTAAGTCATGACGCCAGTTTCGTGCAGCAAAGTAGTCTTCCCAGGGAGTAAGAAAGATGATTATTTCCGGATCCAGGCTTAAAAGCTCATTTTCCCCCAGCGCATAAAACCCTTCCCCCGTGGCAGCAGCATTGATCCCGCCAGCCAGATCAATCAGTTCGTTTGCCAATGTATTTTCTCCGGCAGCCATGATCTCTTCAAAGAGGGCCAAAACCAGAACGGTGGGCTGCTCCGCGGGTTGAACCCTTGCGGCGCATCGGCGGATTTGATCCTTTTTTTCTTTCATCCTCGCAGCTATTTCGGCAGCTGACCCTTCGCTGTCCGCGATCTCACCTACCAGGAGAATAGCTTCGACAACTTCGTCATAGTCTTTGGGAGCCAGCATGAAGCTGGAAAGGCCAGGAATCATGGCGGCGAAATCCGCCATGAGTACCTGCCTCTCTCCTGCGAGAAGCAAAGCTGGAACCATTTCACCCAGCCTTTCCTGATCCCATTCTCCCCAGGCCAGCCGCTGTTCTTCTATTTCCGGGGGGTAATCGCAGTAGGTGGTCACGGCCTTGACCTTATGGCCCAGTCCCAGGGCAAAAAGAATTTCCGTGTTGGCTGGATGGGTGGATATAAAACTTTCAGGAGGTGTTTCAAAACGGATCTTTCTGCCCGCGTAGTCTACGGCAACCAGGGGAAAACCATGATCTTCTTTTTCGATAACCCGTCCTCTTTCTTCGAACGCAGGTGTGCAGCCGGCGATGAAAAAGAAGAACATGAAAAAGAAGCTAAAAAGAACGGCGGCGGAAAAAAACAGGGGTTGCCCAGCAGGGATTGGCCCAGGCTGGCATCTCAAGGAAACAGGGCAGGCTTGTTTCTCGCTGCAGGAAAACGGGGTCGGGGCTCGATTCTCTTTGTGTGCAGGTTGTAAACTTGAAGGGACGAAAATGATCCTCATCGCTGCCACCTCTTCTTTGGTTACCCCTGGTCAGCAAAGCGAAAGGAATCAGAAATTCCCATCAAGGAGTACGCAGAGGTTCAATGATGCTCGGGTCGTCATTGCGGGGAGAATTTACGCGCACGGATACTTCATAACTTTCCATCAATGCTGCCGGATAAGGCAAGAGGAGGTTTTTCAGGGTAAGCTGATCGGTTTCGGGGTGAAGCCAGGCTTCTTCTGCCTCTTTGGCGAGAATGACCGGCATGCGAAGGTGGATGGCTGCAAGCAGCGAATTGGCAGAAGTCGTGATGATGGTGCAGGAATGCACCGTCTGCCCTGAGGGATCAGTCCAGGCATCCCACAAGCCGGCAAAGGCAAACACTTCACGATTTTTCAAAACGATCCTGTAAGGTTTCTTCCCAATTTCCTGTTTTTCCCATTCAAAAAAACCGTCAGCCGGAATCAGGCACCTTCTTTTTTGAAAACTTTGCTTAAAGCTGGGCTTTTGATCCACGGTTTCTGCCCGGGCATTGATCATCTTTCTGGCCGAAGAGCCGTCTTTTGACCAGTAAGGGATAAGACCCCATTTGAAAAAAGCGGTTTGGTAGCCCTCAAGGTTGGGGTTAACAATAGCCAGGATCTCTTGCGAAGGAGCAATATTGTACCGTGGCTGGATCAAAGCGGGAATTTGCAAGCTAAATCGCATCTGAAAACCTAAAAAATCAAAAAAGGAAAACCGCCCGCACATATTACTCTCCCTTACAGTGGTTTTCGCGTCTTTTTTTAGCCTTCTTCTCGTGTTCCCATGATATACGTAATCTGTGGTTGCACGCCAACAGCGCCATTTTCCCTTTCCTGGTGGAAACGCCGAAAACGCACCGCGGCGGGTAGGGGAGGAACAGAAAGCTCCTGCTCCAGCAAACGATGGGCTTCCTGGCATGCTTTATCCAGGAGCTGCTCGGCTACACCAGGTCCCAGTCGTTGCTTAAAGCGGCGAAAGGTCGATTCATCGGGTATGCTTTTGTGAAAACCGCAACAGCGGCATAAAAGTGGGGAGATACGCAGCACGGTTATGAGCAGTTCCGTGGTAGGAATTTTAAACAGCTCCTGTGCGAGCAAAGCCAGAAGCATGGACTCCAGGGGATATGGCGGTCTTCCGGTATCCTGGTAATAGCGTGCAAAAACTTCGTGGGGAATGAACGGGGCAATCTCAAGCCGTTTGAGCACGTGAAGGCGTTTATCCACGCCTGGCGGTTTTTGTTCATCACCAGGCCAGAGTGTTAGTTGTTCCGGCAACAGGATCATCCTCCTTCTTCTCCTGTGTTAACCCGCTGCAACTACCCGGGTCCTGGAAAACTGCTTTCTTATCTCTCGCAGGGGTCATTCTTACGGGGATCATTCTTCAATCTTAATAACCCTCTTTAAATCGATCATATCAAAGAGGTGTTTGACATATTCATGATACACGTTACACGTTGGCAAGCCTCAGTTCACCGCCTTGCTTCTTCAGCTGCTTTTGGCAAAGCACAAAGCTGCCAAGACCGGCGCTGTCTATCATTTTGAGCTGAGAGCAATCAACATATATTGGGTTGCATGCCTGGTCGCTAAGCGATTGGACTGCCTGCTTGAACTCTGAGACATTGATGAGATTCACTTCCTGTGGAAGGGTGATCACGCCATGATCTCCACGTCATTCGACTTTCATCGTCCCAGCAGCCTCCTTCGCAGAAAGTCCCCAAACACGTTTCGGCCGCCTTTTAGGATCTAAACTCAAGCAATCTTCTTATTCCTTGGTTAAATGGTATTAGAAATTTCTTTATAAACTTATATTCAAGAAACATTACGCAATCTCCTTGCAGATTGTAAAAATTGTTCAATCATTTTGATGATTTCTACAAAAGTTTCTTGTCCAAGAGAAGCGCCGGAATTGCAACAATAAGCAAAGCCATGGGCTATTGTGACAAAACGTCTACTCCACCAGGAGGATGGCGTAGCGGTTCATGGTTTGATCGTAGTGACGCAGCACCTCGAGGGGATAACCGGCGCTGCGGGCTGTAGCAAAAACATCCACAGCCAGGGATTCCGGGCCAGGCCGTGCGTCTTCTTTGTTCACACAGCTTTCCCGGGTACCCGTACATGCTTCACAAAAACGGCACTCGTCCATAAAAAGCATGAAAGCCTTATGATAACCGGACCAGAACACCTCCCTTTCCAATTGGATTAAGTGCCGGCTGATCTCCTTGCTCCACGGGACGCGATCCTCCGGCTTCTCCACCGCTTTCGCCAGGTGAAAAAGGACCGCTTTCTTGTAATCAGCAAAAAAAGCGCGGCACTCTTCTACCGCAGGGACCTGGGGAGGGCAAGTCCCTTTTTTCCCGTAGCTGGAACATCCGAACATGCATTTAAACCGCACCCAATGGGCAACCTGGATCTGGTCCGCGCGGATCCAGCGATAATCATCAAATCCATGTTTTCTAAACAGCACTTCCAATGAATCTTTCAGCATTGTCCCACCGACCTTTGCATCTTGTTGCTGGCCTTTTGATTTTTCGACGCGACAACATCCTTCTCCTGCAGAGCTTTCAGGAATGCAATCACGGCGGTTCCCGAAAACAAATGTACGTCATACTAAAAAAAAGAAAGGGTGTTTAGGACACCCTCAACTGCCTGCTTTGCCGCTGGATGATGGTGACTGATTCTACTGCTTTTCTTCCAGTTCAGCCAGCCTGCTTTCTATTTTTTGCTTTTCAGCCTTGATTGCGTTAGCTTGATCCTTCAAATCATCGGCTTCGTTGGTTTCCAGATCATACATGACGGGCGGGAAAACGGCATATCCGCCATGAAACCAGTAACATGGGCCCCAGCCCCAACCATGCGGGCGAAACGTGCCCGGGCCTCCGCGGTAATACGCACCGCCTCGGAAACCACCGCTTCCAGGCACCCAGTTTGTGTCTCGTTTCCAGAAACCAGGACCATACCAGTATCTACCTCTTGGCACTGTCATTCCCTCCTTTCTCTGATTAAATCGCCTGAATCAGATTTTTAGAAAGTTGGATACATGAACAGGGACAGGGACAGGGCAGGTTGGAGGTAAACCTATCGCGTTGAACCGCGGGTAAAGGCTATGGGATCACGTTTTCCTTTCCCTTTATCTGCTGCTGGCAGTTTAACAGCTTGAGAAAAAGGTCGCTGTTGTAGCTTTCTATCCTGCCGCTGTCACAGCAACCTGCCAGGTTTGGATCCAGGGGAAGGTTTCCCAGGTAAGGCACGCCTGTGGCCCTGGCGACCTTTTCTCCTTTTAAAGAACCGAATATTTCCACCTTGGCCTGACATTGCGGGCAGGCAAAATAGCTCATGTTTTCCACCAGGCCCAGGACCGGAACATTCATCGATCGCGCCATCTTCAGCGCTTTTTTCACAACCATTACGGCTAAACCCTGGGGTGAACTCACGATCACCAGACCATCTAAAGGGATGGTCTGCATGACAGTTAACGGAGCATCTGCTGTTCCTGGAGGCAAATCAATAAACAGATAGTCCAGGTCTCCCCAATCAACATCTCCCCAGAATTGTCCGACTGCTCTGCCGATGAGCGGACCTCTCCAGATCACCGGGTCATCCTCATTTAAAAGCAGCAAGTTCAGGGACATGATTTTGATCCCCAGTGAACTTTCCGCCGGGGCAAATCGCTGCCCATGGTCATATTTTTTCAATCCAAACATCTTGGGAATACTTGGCCCGGTTATATCCGCATCCAGCACCCCGCTGCTGAAACCCTGCTTGCGTGCGCCAACAGCCAGCAGGGCGGTAATCGAGGATTTACCCACGCCACCCTTTCCACTCATCACAGCGATAACATGTTTAATGTCGAAACGCATTACTTTTGGAATTTCCTTCTTTCCTTTTTCTGATGACGGTTTCTCTGAACTCATCCCGGCTGATACCCCTTTCTATCACATGATCAAGAAAGATTTTGCACACATTTGCCGGCCGCACAGTTATGGTCTTATGTCCAAATTGATCATAGTATATTTATTGAGCATTTGTCAAATAAAATTGATCCCCATTTTTGCCCTTGAGGAACAGTTTACGCCGTGATATTTTCATTTAGTATGAAATTGAGAATCTTTCTCTCAATAGGGCTCTTCTGACTCTACTCATGTGCTTGAATGCAAACAACCCAACCCTCCAGGTCTGATGCGACGTTCTTTCAACCTGGACAGGGTGGGTTGTTGTTAAGAAAAGCGTGTCCGCCCGGCAAGAAATCGGCTGCATGAATCGCAAACGAACATGCCGGAGCGGGCCAGGTTCCCACTATTGAATAAAGCCCACTTCGCGAGAGATCTCTGCGACGATGCGATCTTTGCGCTCACGGAAGACTTCTTTATTGATCTCGAAGAGGTTGTTCCCTGCCGTGTCGATGGAAACGATCAAAGGACCGAACTCTTTTACCCTGCAGATCCAGAGGGATTCCGGCATGCCCAGTTCCATCCATTCCACCCCTTCAATTTCCTCCACTTCCGTGGCCGCCAGTACCGCGCAGCCTCCCGGAAACACGCAGTGAATCGCCTGGTGTTCCTTACATGCTTCGGCTGTCCTGGGCCCCATTCCACCTTTTCCGATCACGACTTTCACCCCGGTTCTGGCGATAAACTCCTTTTCGAACTTTTCCATCCGCATGCTGGTCGTAGGGCCGATGGAAACCATGACGTACCTTTCATGATCTTTTTTGACAATAGGTCCGGCGTGGAATATCGCCAGGCCGCGGAGATCGACGGGCAGCTCCATACCCCGCTCGATTAGCCTGCGGTGGGCCACGTCGCGACATGTGACCAGGTGTCCGGTGAGATAGATCACGTCTCCGATCTGGATCCCTGCGAGATCCTCAGCTTTAATGGGGGTGTTCAGGATTTTTTTCACAGCGCTACCTCCCGGTGGGAAATGATTTCATGCGATAAGTCCCCTTTGATTCGTATAGTGCCTCGCCGATGGGCCCAGCAGCCAATATTAATCGCCGCGGAAATGGTGGAGGGGTGCCGGGCCGCAGATTCAATGTGCACACCCAAAACCGTAGCGCTTCCCGAGAGACCCTGGGGTCCCAGACCCAGTTCATTTAAACCCTGCTCCAGGCGCTTCTCCAGGGCGGCACCTTTTAGGTTGGGGTGGGAGGAACCGATCGGGCGTAAGATGGCCTTCTTGGACAGGAGCGCCGCATTTTCAACCGATCCTGCGATCCCCACTCCCACCAGCAGGGGAGGGCAGGCGTTAATGCCCCAGTTAACAATGGTGTCAAATACAAAATCCACGACCCCCTCATAACCCGCCGAAGGCATCAATGTAATCGCCCTACCCGGGAGGCTGCATCCACCCCCCGCCATGTAGACTTCTATTTCTACTTCATCGCCGTCATTGATGATATCCCAGTGAATAAACGGCGCCCGCTCACCGGTATTGTCCCCCGTGTTGATCTCCTCAAAGATTTCCACGGCGTTGTGCCGCAAGGGAGCTTCCACGGTGGCCGTTTTTACAGCCTGCACCAGGATATTCTGCAGCCGGGCCAGGTAGGGAAAATTGGCCCCCGCCTTGATGAAATAATTGATCACCCCTGTATCCTGGCAGGCAGGCCGGTTCAGGGCAATGGCTTGCGCCAGATTTTCGAACATGGAGTCATAGACCACTTTGGAGAGGTCCTTTTGCTCTTGGTCCCTCAGCGCCTGCAGTTTCGCGACCACGTCATCGGGAAGGCGTTTACCAATGAAAGCCGTGAAATCTGCCATCAAACGTGTCAGGGCTTGTATATCATCTTCATGGGACATTTATAAACCTCCTGTTTCTTCTCCATGCAGTCAGCAGTCAGCAAAACAAACCGGCTCAGAGTAACACGGGTTCATCCCACAGGTTAGATCTCCACACTTAAAGACCAAAGGGCCAAATTCGCGGGACGATCAGGGCAATGATCGCCAGGACGACGAGGCATAATCCGAGTCCAAACCGCAGATAATCCTGCGGCTTGTAATTGCCCAGGTGCTGCACCAGCAAAGGCGCCGGGTGACCTATCGGCATAAGAAAAGCCGCTGAAACGCCGGCAATCACCGCAGCAGCAAAGGCTTTTGGATTCGCGCCCAGGGCCTGCGCGACATCAAATGCAACCGGGGTCATGACCACGGCAGCTGCAACATTGTGCAGCGGCTGGGTCAGGAGCATGGAGAAAAAGGCGACCCCCAACAGGACACCCGTGGGCCCGAAAGATCCCAGGGTATCCAGCAGGAACTTGGCCAGCAGGGCGGAAGCGCCGCTGTTCTCCAGGGCAAGGCCCAGGGGATAGAGACAGCCGATCAGGATCACCGTCCGCCATTCCACCACCTCGTAGGCCTGTTGAGGGGTAAGGATATTTAGCAGGAGCATCCCGGCAGCACCGCTTAAGGCGGCCACGGCAATGGGAAGCCATCCCAGGGCGGCGCTGACAATCACCAGGATAAGGATCAAGGCAGCATAAGGCCCCAGGTGCCAGAGTTCCTGGGGCGCTTCCTCTTCCCTGGGCGCATGCAGCCAGCGAAACGAATCCCCGGGTTTAAAACTGCGTGTATTGCTGCGGCTTCCAAACAGCAGCAGCCCATCCCCCTCCTGGATCGGTTGGCTGCCCACATCCGTGCGCCAGGGCCTCCCGTTGCGCCAGAGAGCAATGCCGCTTAACCCGGTTTTCTCTCGAAAATTCAGCTCACGCAGCGTTTTTCCAATCACCGGCGAGCGGGGAGGGACAACCAGTTCCACCAGTTCAGCGGTGCTCAGGGGAAATGCCACCTGCTCCCGGGGGTACCCGGCCACGAAAAGGCCTTCCTGCTCGGCCAGGGCATTAATTTTCTCTTCCCGGCCCAGGACCAGCAGCACATCATCTGCCTGCAAGGGCTGCTCGATGGACTCTGCAGACAGTTCTTCCTGCGCCCTGACAATAGTGATCAGGCTTAAACCGTAACGTTCTCCCAGGCCCATCTCGCGCAAAGATTTGCCCTCAGCGGCGGTCTTCTTTTTCACCCAAAGTTCCCACATCCGGTCATGCAGGTGATAAGCTCTCACAAGGCTGTCTCCAGGGTCCGCACTTTTGTTTGTCGTGGCATCTTCTCCCACAGGAAGTAACCGTGAACCAAGCGCAATATTGTAGACCACGGCGGCGCCCAACAGAAATACCCCTAAGGGCAGTAGCTCAAAGAAAGAAAAACCTGCTCCCGTGGAAGCCCGGAGCAAGCTGTCTACCACCAGGTTATGGGAAGCACCGATAATCGTCAGATTTGCCCCCAGGAGACAGGCTGCGGCCATGGGAAGGAGCAGCCTGCTCCGGGGCACATTGCTGTGCAGGGCAATGCGCATAACCGTGGGGACAAAGAAAAACACCGTGGCGGTTACAACGATGAATCCGGCAAAAATACCCGGCAGGGCCGTGCTGGCCAGGAGAAGACGAAACGGGCTTTCACCTGTGATATGCCTTAAGAAATCAGCGACACGGTTGACGACACCACTGCGCACCAGGCCGGCGCTGATCACGAAAAGTGAGGCAACGGTGATCACCGCGGCGCTGCTGAAACCGACAAATACCTCTGCGGGGCTGACAAGATTCGCGCCAATCAAGGCGAGAGGCACCAGGAAAGGCACAATATCCAGCCGTACCCATCCTGTGATAAAAAGCAGGATTACCGCCAGCAGAATGAACAGTACCAGCACGATATCCAGGCTCAACCTTCGCCCTCCTTCATCATCAAGGGTCATGATCTACAGCAGTCAGGTCGCTGACGGCCCCTCAGCGGATACCATCCCAAATAAACAAAGGTAGGGCCTGGATACTTGCTCAGATGATCCATGCCCTAAAAATCTGCAGGAAACAACACCTCAGTGCTCAAAAACATCATTGCAATGACGTATTTTTCTAAATTAAGCCCTTGATCGTTTCGCTATGGCAATGCTTCGTTTTCCATGTATTTTTATCTTAATTGATGTCAGGGAGCACTTAGCTGCGTAAAACCAATGTGAGGATGCGCTCGACAGATATGTTAACTCTTGAATTTCGAAGCGGCATCACGAAAAGCAGATTTCAATGTTCCCCAGGAAGATTCAAAGCCATCTTTGATGGATTCCCAGGCCTCATCACTGGACTCTGCAACTTCTGAAAGCATTTTTTCTCCTTCTTTTAACTTCCCTTCCAGTTCTTTAACCTGCTCGTTCATTTTTAGTTTCGCATCGGCATCAGCGCCCTGTGCTTTCGCCTTCAGCTGATCAATTTCAGCTTTCCACTCATTTAACTGGGCCTCTAACTTTTTCCGGTAAAGTTCTTTTTCACTCACGTCTCTTCCTCCTCTTCGTTGTTTGTTTTGGTCAATCTACACCCGGGAGAATTCTCTATCCACAAGATTTTTTGTTCGTGATCAAGCTTGCCGAGTAAATCATCTCTTGTTGCCCTGCAAACAGGCAAACGGCAAGCGGAAGCTGACAATACTGCATGGCCGTCTATTTTAAGCTCCCACAGGTGTCTAATTTATACTATAGCTTGGCCCCCAAGGGGTGTCAATAAAAGATTCCCTGGTGATCAGGCTTACTCAGGCCTAAACCCTTGTTTTACCGCCTGTCCCCACAAAAACTCTTCTAAAGTTATGCAAAAGCGAGCGGCTGCAGACAGGGCGGCTGGCCCCCAACCAAGGCGGCCGGGGCCAGTAAAAAGGTGTGCGCTGAGGTTCTAGAGAAAACCCTTGAAATGTTCGGCGACTTGCTGCAGCAGTTCATAAGATTTCTCCACGGTTTTTTCTCCATCCTGGTTAACCAGGCAACACCGGGCCGGAGCGAACCAGGACTGCTGGAGAATCTGCTGGCGCGTGACTCCGAATTTCCCCATGTATTCCCAGTTTTCTTCCAACCGGGAAATCATGGACTTGATGGACTCTTTCTCATACTCCTCCGTGAGGGTTGGGGTAATACCCCAGGAAATGATCCCTCCCCGGTCCAAGAAGTCCTTGATCTCCTCCTTGTAACGGGAGAAGATATGACCCCAGGCCAGGGCATCGATGGACAAGACATCCAAATCCATCTTCAACAAAAAGGACCAGTCCGGATTGCCGCAGAGATGAACGCCCTTGGGGCCGGGGAATTTTTCCAGGAACTCCCGGTAGTCTTTTTCCGCTTTGTCGCTGGGATAGCCTGTAAACGCCATAAAGACCATTTCCAGCCCCGGCTCGTCAACCCAGACAAAGGCACCGGGGTGCTTTTCCTTCATCTCCCCGTACTGGGCCTGCAGCTTCTTGGCCACAAAGTCGAAGAGGATCTGCCGCACCTCTTCGTGGTAGATCATAGATTTCTTATTTTCATCGAGTATTTTAAGGCCGTAGCTGACCGGCCCGATGCTCTGCCCGCGAATGTAGGAGTAAGCGGAAAGATCCTTTTCCAAGAAGCGGTGAAACACCACGGAGTATTCAGGAGAAAGGCGGAAAAAAGTTTCATCCTCCCAATGCTCCAGCAACGCCTCCATGTCTACATAGAACTTCTCCAGGGAAAAATGAATATCCCTGTTCTCGACATCGACGGTAAGCCCCGGGAAGTGTTCGGATATCTGGGCGTACATGTCTTCAAAAAAGTTCACCCGGGGAAGCTGGGGCCAAAAAGGGATGTCCACGGAAAGGGCGAGCTCTAAAGCCCGATCCACGTCGGTATGGGGCAAAATGCCCATGGCCGTTGTCTGGCAGTTGCCTTCCAGTTTCATTTTTGAAAACCTCCTGTACAGCAAATTGGTGACCTCGCCATCAAAGCAAGGGGCCTTGGAAGCTGCACGCCAAATACTTTACGGTCATCGCACGGCGTGCTTATGCAGCATATCACCGTTCGCGGTATGGGAATAAGTGTTAAGCCGCCGGGTTTGGTGTCTTTATATTTAAAAATGACATTCCCTCTTCTCCCCCGATCAACTCCATGGGCATACCGGGTTCGCATAACACGACATAATGGGGAACCACCTCAAAAACCTGTTCCCCGATCTTGATTCTACCGGAACCCCGTAACACAACAAATGTGACGTGAACATCGACCTTATGAGATTCAATCTTCTCCCCGGGTTTTAACTCCAGGTTGATCATACTGATTTCAGGCCGCTGCAGAACTTTTCTCGTTTCGATTCCTCTTGTGTTGATAAACGACGGCAACTCATTTACATTGATCAAACTCACTGTTCCACCTCCCTTGCATCGGTTTAGCACGCAGTTTCTTCGTGGAAAAAGCTCAAGTTCTTTCACGACTGGCGCTGAAATCGCACGCAGCGTGCTGTAGAGAGACGAAAATCCTGGCTGGTTTGAACTGGATAAATTACATCTCATATATCTTATTATTCTCCATAACAGCGCTACTTCCTTCCTGCACCAGTAATTTTTGCTTCACTTGCTGAACATTTTTTTCTGCAGCTACGTTTTTTTACACAAACTCGTTGCGTGACAACCTCTTCGTGCAACAAACTCCTTGTGCAAATTTATTTTTAACGCAAGAATTTTTTCAACCATTGACAAATGCACACCATCGCGGTATAATATGAATGAGCGTTCATTCATTACTACGGCTTTGAAATGGAGGTTCACGATGCAAAAACGCGTGCAAGACAAAAAAGATCTCGTCGCGCGGGCGGCAATCAAAGTCATCGCCCGGGAAGGATTCCATAACGCCACCGTGGATAAAATCGCCTCTTCTGCGGGGGTAGCGGTAGGCACGGTATACAATTATTTTCTTAATAAAAATGACATCTTGGATTTCATCTTTCAGCAAGAATATCATAAACGAAAAGCATACTTTGAAAAATTGAAACAAGAAGATCTTCATCCCCTGGAAACGATCAAGCGCATCCTTTCCATGCACTTCGAAGAAGTAAAAAAAAATCCAGATGTGTTCCTGGTGCTCCTCCGGGAAAAAGGCATGCCAAAAAGTTGTTACTTTGAAGGAATCCATCAATTCGAAGGAATGCCCTACTTTATCGCGGACATTTTACGGAAGGGCATGGAAAGTGGAGCACTTCGTTCCTGCAAACTCCACGTTATTGCTCCAGCGATTATGGGTTCCATTGAAGCATTAATGGCTCGCTACCTGCTGGAGGTGGAGGAAAAGGGGTCTTCCACGCTGTTGGACGCCGCCGCTGAAGAGATCGCCCTTCTCTTATGGCAGGGTCTGCACAACCCACAGCACTAGACGGGCCAATTCAGGCCTGCCAGGGGTTAAAAGCCGGGTCAATGTGAATGAATGCTCATTCATAAGCAAGGCAAGAAAAGAGGTGTTACCCGTGGAACTGGTCTTGATCTATGCGTTTCTTTTCGCCGGGTTGGCCGCCTCCCTCTCTAAAGACAGGGGCAAGACCAAGAAGGCCCTGTTCGTGGGAAGCCGGATTCTGATCAAAATGACGCCTAGCCTGCTGCTCATTATCGGCCTGGTGGGGCTGTTGCTGGGTTTCGTGCCCCCACAAACCATCAAACAATACCTGGGGACCGATGCAGGGTTTCAAGGAACTCTTCTGGCTGCCGTGGTCGGTGCCATTACCTTGATCCCCAACATCATTTCTATCCCGCTGGCTTCCTCCCTGCTGCGTTCCGGGGCCACCGTAGCCACCATTGCCACTTTCATTACTACCTTGACCATGGTAGGAACGATTACGGCACCCATTGAAATCAGGGAACTGGGGGTCAAATATACGTTACTGCGCAACGGGCTGAGCTTTGTCTTTGCCCTGGGCATCAGCTTGCTGATGGGAGTGATGCTCACATGAAAAGGGATAACAAGAAGGACAAGCCAATTCCACAAAACGGTGGTCAAGCGAAACCCGGTCCTGTACCGGGCGAGCAAGGCCGGGGCCAGGGTCCGGCCGGGGCCATGTTTTCCAGGAAAGAGCTTTTCCTCCTGGGAGTCATGGCAGCCATCTTCATCGCCATTTATTTCTTCTACCCACCCCAGGCCAGGGCCGTATACGATGTCTCCCTGAGCTACTTGCAAGAGATGGCCTTGATCATCCCGGCGGTTTTCATCCTGATGGGGTTGTTTGAAGTCTGGGTTCCCAAGTCATTTATCCAAAAACACATGGGCAGCGGCTCCGGTTTCAAAGGTGCACTTCTCGCCTTTATGTTTGGCACCATTCCCACGGGTCCCATTTATATCGCCTTTCCCATCGCAGCCGCCATGCATAGAAAAGGGGCTCGCCTGATGAACATTACCATCTTCCTCGGTATCTGGGCCGCAGCCAAGCTTCCCCAGCTGATGGTTGAGTTAAAATTCCTGGGACCTGCCTTCACGGCCTTACGCTTTGTGCTCACCGTGATAGCTGTCTTCATCATCGGGTATCTCCTGGAAAAACTGGCAGGGCAAGAAAGGAAGAATCCCACGCAGGCCTGATTTCCTTATATTTCCCGGAGCTTGCTCGTAAACTTTTGTTATGTGAAGAACAACGGTTATAGATCCGCTGGATAGGTGCCTTTCTCCAGAATTATGCGCCCTTGCCGCCAAAGAGCAGGCGAACCAGGAAAAACACGGTAAAGATAAACAATAAAGCAAACATCGCCACGAAGCTCCAATCACCGCTTTGCGCATAGTAACCGGAACTGTTAATCACGGTATAAAGAAGCATGCCGAAGGCAATCAAGCAGATCTTTTCACCCAGTGGCGGGTTGCGGAAATACACCAGGGCGCCAAGAATTAAAAACACGGCCGTGAGCAGCTCCGCGGCGAGGTGAAAGGCAATACTATAGGGATGGGTTGCCAATTCGGGCACCTGCCCCGCGAAAAGCAGCATTGTCCATAAACTGATCATGGAAACACCTACACCAAAGGCAAAACCCGCGCGGATTTTCCCGGACACCTGCTTACCTCCTTTCTGAGCTATTCTCATAACAAGGTCAGTGCTTTCATTTAAGAAAGATTATTATTAGAACCAAAGAAGCGCTAATATTTTTTGCATAAATTGATTTAGCAATAGAAATTCCTTAACCTCATAAGACAATAAAAATGTACATCTTCAATAGATGTACATATACCAGATGTTGTGGGATATCTTCCCATCCTTGTATAAATAATTTATGATACGCTTTCATTTTTTATTAACCATATTTTTTGTTTCCCACATAAACGCCAAACCCGTGAACTGCACCTACTCCACGGTCACGCTTTTGGCCAGGTTGCGGGGTTTATCGACAGGGCAGCCGCGTTCCACTGCGGTGTGGTAAGCCAGTAGCTGCAGCGGCACCACGGTTAAAATGGGCATGATGAAATCCAGGGTGGCTGGCAGGTAGAAGATCCGGTCCACTTCGGCTTCCAGGTCCTGGTTTTCGTCCTGCAGGAAGCAGATTACATAGCCGCCGCGGGTTTTCACTTCCTTGATGTTGCTGATGGATTTATCCAGTACAGCGCTTTGGGTGGCCAGAGCAATGACGGGAATACCCTGCACAACCAGGGCCAGGGTGCCGTGCTTGAGTTCCCCGGAAGCGTACGCCTCGGCGTGAATGTAGGAAATTTCCTTGAGCTTGAGCGCGCCTTCCATGGCCACGGCGTGGTCCAGGTTACGGCCGATGAAGAACGTGCTCTGCCAGCGGGCCACGTAGCGGGCCATGTCCTTAATCTCTTCCTCCCGGGCCAGCACGCTCTCCACTAACCCGGGTAGTTGGTACAGGGCCTGACCGGCTTCCTGGATGCGGGCCTTTTCGATGCCGCGTTTTGATGCCAGGCCCAGGGTAAGCATGTAGAGGGTAAGCAGTTGGGTCAGGTAGGCCTTTGTGGAGGCTACGGCTATTTCGGGGCCGGCCCAGGTGTAGATCACCTGGTCAGCCTCGCGGGCCACGGAACTACCCATTACGTTGGTGATGGCCAGGACCGGGTTGCCCCTGGAACGGGCCAGGCGCAGGGCGGCCAGGGTGTCGGCCGTTTCCCCTGATTGGCTGATCACAATCACCAGGGTCTTTTCGCCCAGCAGCGGATCGCGATAGCGAAACTCCGAGGCAAGGTCCACTTCCACGGGGATCCGCAGCCATCGTTCCATGGAGTACTTTCCCACCAATCCGGCATGATACGCCGTGCCGCAGGCAACGATATAGATCTTGGAGATATCTGCTGCTTCCTCTAAAGCCAGGTTCAACTCGGCCAGGTCAATTTCCCGTCCCTGCTCCAGGAGGCGCCCCCGCATGGTTTCCCGCAGGGCAGTGGGCTGCTCCATGATCTCTTTGAGCATGAAGTGGGAATAGCCACCTTTCTCCGCCTGGACAGCGTCCCAGGTAATCTCGTGCACTTCTTTTTCTCTTATTTCGCCCTCCAGGGAATAAACGACAACGGAGTCCGGGGTGACATCGGCCATTTCATTATCTTCCAGTATGTACGTGCGGCGGGTGTGGCTTAGAATCGCCGGCATATCGGAGGCGATGAAGTTTTCGCCTTCACCCAGGCCAATGACCAGCGGACTATCTTTGCGAGCACAAATCAGGCGGTTGTTTTCCCGTTGAGACAAGACAACCAGGGCAAAGGAGCCTTCGACGCGATGAACAGCCTCTCTCAAGGCAAGCAAAAGATCGCCGTTATAATAGTGCTCTACCAGGTGGGCCAGCACCTCGGTATCCGTCTGGGAGGAAAAGCGGTGTCCCTGCCCTTCCAGCCAGCGGCGCAAACTCATGTAATTCTCGATGATCCCGTTGTGCACCAGGGCGAATTCCTCGGTACAGGCATAATGGGGGTGCGCGTTCTCATCCGAGGGTGCACCGTGGGTTGCCCACCGCGTATGACCGATCCCAACCTGCCCGGTAGGAATGTCGGTACCGATCTTTTCTTCCAGGCGGGCGATCTCCCCCTTGGACTTGGTGATCACCAGGCCGTTGGTCCGGCAGTAGAGGGCCACCCCGGCGGAGTCGTATCCCCGGTACTCCAGCTTTTTGAGCCCTTCCAGGAGCAAGGGATAGGCTTGATGATGGCCAACATATCCGACAATTCCACACATGGTCATGTCCCTCCGCTAATTGTTGTCAAATATGAGTCACAGAGATCAACTGTTAAAGAATAGCCTCACATTTACGGTTTCATGTTCAACAGGCTGAATCCCGCTGGGGAACTCCAGGGGCACTTCCAGGCTGACATCTTCTTCATGCTGCGCCAGGTCAATTTCCTCGGTTTTGAGGGTCGAGATTTCATCCAGCAAATAACGCGGTCCTTCTACGGTAAGGGAAGAAGGGGTTACGGTATGGCTGCGCAGGCGATCGTCCTGGCCCGTTAACACCACCTCCACAGGAATGTCCCGGCGGGGGTATTTAAATTCCACCCAAACGATGGCTTCCTGGGGTGAGATGGTCACATCTTCGATGATATTGTTCCTGTTATCCACGGGATGCAGACGGACTTCCTGGTTCAGGGAGCTCGTTTGTCCTTCCACGTCCATGTTGAAGACCACCCGGTGGATCTCGTCCACCTGCCGGCGGGGACCCCGCACAAATACTTCCCGGGGGGAGAAATCGGATTCATCGATTATCATCCCATCACCGGGAGTGCCCCGGTAGAGGGGTGTTACGTTCACCTGGGCCGTGACCAGCTCGTCCAACACCACGATCGCCTGGGGAGGCTGAATGCCGACCACCGTTAACCCCCGGGGAACCGTGGCGTTGATTTTGATCTCATGACGGTTTTCACCCCTGCCCTGGAGATCCACGTACGCCTCCATATCTGCGGGAGTAAGCCCGTCGAAGGCATATTCCATGCCCTGCATGGTCAAACTTACGCTTTCCGTCATTTCCGTGACGATCAGGTCTTCTCCCAGGTTGCGCCAGGATACGGGAATGTCTCGAAAGGTTAGCGTCAATTCAAAGCCCAGGACCTGCCGCTGCTCTCCCGTCACGTAAAACCAGAGAACCAGGGCCAGGAAGATGGAAAGAACCCGCATGAAATTTAGTTTCTGGGTAAATTTAGTTTTCTCTGTCATGTTTTTGACCGGACCTCCAGGGCCAAAAGGATGTTTCCCGTTTTCTCTTGGGGGTAAAATACAGGTTCAGCAAGGTGCTGCGCAGGGTTTTTTCATCCAGGTAACGGGTCAGCTTGCCCTCGTGAGCCAGGGAAATGACCCCTGTCTCTTCCGAGACGACAATGACCACGGCATCGGAAATTTCGGTAATACCGAGGGCAGCCCGGTGGCGGGTGCCCAGTTCCTTGCTGAGGTTGGGGTTTTCTGTGAGAGGCAAATAACAGCCTGCAGCCGCAACGACATTCCCCCGGACAATAACAGCCCCGTCATGGAGGGGGCTGCGCGGCATAAAGATATTAATCATCAATTCTGCAGTGAGGACACCGCCGATTTCTATGCCTGTTTCAACGATATCCTTGAGCCCGGTTTCCCGTTCCAACACGATCAAGGCGCCGATCCTTTTTTTGACCAGGACAGGAATGGCTTTAAGCAGTTCTTCCAGCACATCCCGAAACTGCTCATCATCATATTCCTGGAAAGCTCGTTGAAATATTTTCCCCCGGCCCAGGTGTTCCAGGGCACGCCTGAGTTCCGGCTGGAATACGATGGGAATGGCGATCAAACCCATGGTCATGAGGCCGCGCAGCAACCAGTTCAAGGTACCCAGCCCCAGCTCCCCGCTGACCACCATGGCAATGAGCAAGATAATTAGGCCCTTTACTAGCTGTTCAGCCCGGGTGCCGCGAATGATCAGGATCAAGCGGTAAAAGATATAAGCGACAATGGTGATATCAATGATGTCCCGCAGTCCCGGACGAAATTGTGAAAGCGTGGTCAAAAACTGAGTCCAGATTTGTTCCCACATTTACTGCGAATAACACCCCGTTCCCCAGCCTTCTGCAACCCGTCGTTCCCTAACTTTATTCTCTCTGCAGCGTGGAAATACCTTTTTGCAGCCTAACATTTTTTAGCTTGCGTACCTTTTTCTCCCTGCCAGCAGGGCTGAAGAAAAAAAACCCGCAAACCGACCAAGAGCGCAATGTTATCTGGCGGATAGCATGTCCGGCGGTGCAGGAAAAACCTCTTTTGGTTATTTTATGGAAGCCTTCCAGGCGCCGGGCTATGGCTGTTCTTCCTCGCCAAACATGTGCCCTGCAAGGCGGATCTGATAACCGCAGTTGTTGCAGTTCTTTCCGTTCAATCCGGGGTTATCTACACCGTAACCCCGGCGTACAATCAGCAAGTTGCCACAGTTGGGGCAGTATGTGCTGCTGCGTTCTTTATCCATGACATTACCCAAGTAAACATAAGAGAGTTGTTTTCTTGCTTGCTCGTAAGCTTCAATCATGGTCTTGATGGATGTTGGAGGAAGATCCAGCCTGTGGGCGGGGAAAAATCGGCTGAAGTGCACGGGTATCTGCGGGTCCAGGGTAGCAACCCAGTCCACGAAGCGGCCAATTTCAGTCACGTCGTCATTGAGGGTGGAGATAAGCAGGTAAGTGAGCTCCACATGGCAGCTCTTTGCAGCTTGTTCCACGGTCCGTTGGATGTGCTGCACCTTTGTGCCGCGGCAGTAACGCTGGTAAAAATCGTCATGAAAGGCCTTGACATCGATGTTCATCGCATGAATATAAGGTAAAAGTTCTGCCAGGGGTTCGGGGTTAATCATCCCGTTGGTGACCAGCACGTTCTTGTATCCCTCAGCGGCCACCAGGCGGGAGTTTTCCAGGACAAACTCATACCAGACCGTGGGTTCGTTGTACGTATAAGCGATGCCGAGCTGGCCCTTGGCGGGGCCGTTACGAAGCATTTGCAGCAGTTTGTCCGTGGTAAGTACTTCTAGCCCAGAAACTTGATCACCATGGGCCAGGTTCCAATTTTGACAAAATTGACAGTGCAGATTGCAGCCGATGGTTCCCAGGGATATGATGTCCCAGCCGGGATAAAAATGATAGAGCGGTTTCTTCTCGATGGGATCAACATTAAATGCGCCGCAGTGATAATAATTGCTGGTGAGAAGTCGGCCGCCCCTGGCGATCCGTACCCCGCAAAGGCCCTTATGACCTTCCTTTAGACGACACTCCTGGGGGCATAGTTGACAAGAGACGCGGTCACCTTCTCGGCGATAATAGAGGGCTTCCTGCATGGCCGCCGCCCCTTTCTTTTGAGATTTAGGCGTATCGCTGCACTTCAAAACGGTAGAGTTCTACCGGCTCCTGCTCATCGATGCCCGCCTTCTGCTTGGCGATAGCCAGCTGTTTTTCCACGGTATCTATCCCCTCCAGGTCGGGCAGTAAAAGTCCCGAACGGAATCCTTTGCGCACGATCACACCGTAGCGGGCCGGGTCCAGCTGGGAGAGGTCATTGATTTTTTCCGGCTCGGTGAGGACGTCCACGCTGATGGTGATCTCATCCAGTTCATCAGGAGCCAGGGGCGGAAAACGCGGGTCGTTTAACCCGGCGCTCAGGGCATTGTAGGCAATTTCCTCGGCCAGGCTGTTTCGTGTCGGTTGGACAGTGCCAATACAGCCCCGCAGGGCCCCTCGTTTTTTTAAAGAAACAAAGGCGGCCCCGGGTTTTAATAGGTCTGCCGGCAATGTTTCGGGAAGCTGGGGCGCAAGACCTTCTCTGAGTTTTTTTTCCAGCGCCTTGCGGGCGATATCAACATGTCGGGGTTTATTTGCTTCGTCCAATTACGTTGCCTCCTTCTGCTGCGGCATAAAGGATGCCACCAGGTACCCCACGCCGAATGGCCCTTCGTAGGAGAGAACACGAGGAGACACCTGCAGCCCTTCCAGGCAGCCCAGCAAGATGATGATGGAGCGCAATCCGCACTCACCGGCATCGTACACCAGGGATTCGTCCATGTGCAGCAGCCCTTTGACATCATAGTTCTGCACGCGCTCGACCAGCTGCCGGTCAAATTCCTGGCCCCGGGGGTTGAAGCCGGCCGGGGCAAAGCGCGTGAGACGATGGGAAAGGTCGCCGCTGGCCACCACGGCAGCTCTCCGGCCCGTTTTCAACACGGCTTTTTGCATCGCCTGGCCGAACCGAAAGAGATCTTCGTAGGGGAGCGGGGCAAACGTAATCGCCACTACCTGCTTCCCGGTGCCCGCCTCCTGCAAGTAGTAAAGCGGCACGCTGATACCATGGTCCAGCGTGGAAGCTTCCCCGGGGCCCTTCTCTTCATCCAACCGGAGAATGCCAGGGCCCTTTTTTTCTGTTTCCTTTTCTATCGCGTCAACCAGTTCAAGATCGTTTGCCGCGTGGAGTTGGATCTCGGGGGCACGAAACTGGGCAAAATCGCCTTCCAATTTCTTGCCGGCCAAAACTGCCGGGGCATTGCGGTGCATGGGTCCATGCGGCGTGATCAGAATCACCGTTTCCGGGTTTGTTAAAGCGACCTGGCGTGAAAACAGTTTCAAGGAATCCACGGTATCTTTTACCCGGGACAGTTCGCCGCGCCCGATAGCTGGAATGATGATCGGCGGGTGAGGGGCAATGCCAGAAGCAACAATACTCAAGGAAAATCCCTCCTTTTCCAGGTCATGGTTCCGGTGGCGGGCCGGGCAGCCTCGCCTGCTGCCTCTTTTGATCTATTGTAACATATCCAGGACGCCCGGGCATAGTCAAAATCAGGCGACTCATGATCAAGGGGAATCTCGCACAGGTACAGCATCCCGGGGGCGTCTTCACCGCCGCTGCCAGTATAAGGTGTCATCCTGGAGCAGACGGTTCTCCAGCAGCCCCTGGACCTCCAGGTATCGCAGGTGGGCAATGGCTTCGCCCATGGCAAACCACTTCTGGTTCAGGGGAAACATCTCCCAGTTTTCGGATACAATGTCCCAGCTCATCTCCGCAGCCACCTGGTAAGCGGTTTTTTTCTCTTTCTCCAAAATATAGAGAATTTCTTCCGCCCGCTGGCGGTGATGCTGCAAGAGCTCCTGGATCCGACCCCGACAATTTTTGAGCACGCTGCGGTGGCCGGGATAAACCCGATCCACTTCCATGTAGAAAACCCGATCCAGGCTTTCCAGGTATTGTGCCAGGGGATTCTCCTCTACAAACCAGGTGGAAATGTTGGGGGTGATATCTCCCAGGATATGATCGCCAGAAAACAATACTTTCTTTCGGCGCTCATACAAGCAGGTGTGACCGGGGGTATGTCCGGGGGTATGCAGGCATTCCAGGTGGTAATCCCCAAAAGTAAGCACCTGTCCATCTGTGATTAAATCAAAGGGAATGGCTTCCGCAGGGCTAAATTTTTTCCCGGGATGAGTGCGGATAGCTTGATCCAGCTCTGGGCCAGGAAATCCGAGTTGGCGGGCACGACGAGAGATCGTCTCCCAGAAATTGGGAACCTCCAGGATAGTCGCATCCCGCCGATGAAAATAAACCCGGGAGTTGCCCGAGGAAAGATACCCCGCCAGGCCCAGGTGGTCAGCATGCAAGTGGGTAATAAAAAAGTCGGTCATTTCGCGATCAATCTCCAGGCTCTCCAGGGCTTTGTCCATGACTCTTTTACATTCTTCCCGGAACATGCCTGTATCGATAACCAAATTCCGCTGGGCGGTTTTGATCACATAAGAATTGGTCGCTTTTAGCGGATTTTTCGGCAGGGGCACTTCGATTTGATAAAGTTGAGGAGCCAACTCTTTGATCATCTGCTCATCCCCCTTTGGTTAGAAGATTCGTCAAAAAAACACTCCCTCCTGCTGCAGCCAGGGGGGAGCACAAAAATTGGAATGATTGTATCATCCTTTTGTTCATACAAGAAGCTACTGCCATGGTAGTTTAGGCCATGTTCAACGATACTAGCCCCTGGCTTCCTCGTTTTCCGGGTACGGAGGGGCCAGCATTTCTTTTTCCTTGGCTTTCTTTTGCTGGTAAAGCTGCTCTAATTCCTCAAAAACTCGCAGGACCGCCTGCAAGGAAATGATCAACATTTCCCGTTCCTCCAGGGTAATGTGCTCGGCCAGGTTGTTAAAGCGGTGGGTTCGGCGGTTAAAAACCAGTCGGGCCAGCTGACGGCCGAAAGATGTCAGGGAAACCCGGACGATGCGCCTGTCTTTTTCATCCCCGTAGCGGCGAACCAGGTTAAGCTTGACCAGGCGGTTTACCATACGTGTTACTGCGCTTTCCGCCAAAAACAGCTCCTGGCTGAGCTCCCCCATCGTCAGGCTTTCATTAAAGTACAGCACCAGCAGGGCATTCACCTGCCCCGGCGTAATATCCAGGCCGGTCAGTTCACGGCTTTCTTCCGTCTGCAGGTAATGCATCAGCTTGGGGAAAATCGTTTGAATGGCGGTTGTGAAGTTGTCCTTGTTCTTGTAGTTCACCAATGTCCAACTCCCCCTCTTCCATCTTTCAGCATACCGCTGAAGCAGCCCGGCCCATGCAGTCGGGCTCTTCAGCAAAGGCAAACCTGCTTACTTCAAGACAAAGTACTTCTTGGCTTCGTACATTTCTTTGGCAATGTAGCGCTTGCGCTCGTAGAGATTAATGGGCTCGAAGCGGGTCAGCTTGCGTAAGGCAGAAAGCATGGTGCGCCTGGTATCGCCTTCTTCCATGGCGGCCAGCACTTCTTTACCCCAGAGGTCAAACTTGGGCACGGCTTCGGCCACAAAACACTCGGTCATCTTGATGGCCAGCTCGGCGGCAGTCTCGTCTTTTTGCTGCACGATTTTCTTGGCGCGCAGGTAGGCACTTTCTGCGGCGAAGACCAGGATGGCCATATCAGCCATGCGGCCCAGGATTTCCTGTTCTTTCTGGATCGCTTCCCCGAATTTTTGAACCGCTGTGCCGGAGACCATCAGGAAAACCTTCTTCATGTTTTCAATGAGATTTTCCTGTTCCTCCAGGACCTCGCCGGACAGTTCGGGCATCATGGGCATCATCAGGTCTTCCTGGAGTTTTTGTGCGGCCTGGATGAGGGCGATTTCACCTTTCATGGCTTTGCGCATCAATGTGGCCGGGATGATCAAGCGGTTGATCTCGTTGGTCCCTTCAAAGATACGGTTGATCCGGCTGTCGCGGTACGCCCGCTCCATGGGATATTCCATGCTGTAACCGTAGCCGCCGTAGATCTGTACCCCTTCGTCGGCGATAAAGTCAAAGGCCTCGGAGCAGAAGATCTTGTTGATGGAACATTCAATGGCGTATTCCTGGATGCCATCGGCGATCTTCTTGCCGGCGCCCTCCCCTTCCAGGTCGAGGGAAGAGAGCAGGTCCTCGATCAAGCCGCCAGTGCGGTAGAGCATGCTTTCCATGACGTAATTCAGGATCGCCATATCGGCAACCTTGCCTTTGATCAGGCCGAATTTGGCGATGGGCATCTTAAACTGCTGGCGCTGCAGCGCATAGTCCACCGCGTTGGCCAGCACGTATTTGCCGGCACCCGCGCACCCGGCGCCCAGTTTAAAGCGCCCGATATTCAAGATGTTAAAGGCCACCTGGTGCCCCTTGCCGATCTCCCAGAGGACGTTCTCCACGGGGATCTTGGCGTCTTCGAAGATCACGCTGCAGGTAGAAGAGCCCTTCAAGCCCATCTTCTTTTCTTCCGGGTCAATGCTGACGCCAGGACTATCCCCGTCGACGATAAACGCGGTAAACTTTTCGTTGTCGATCTTGGCGTAGGTGACGATCACGTGCGCCCAGGACGCGTTGGTGATATACTGCTTGGCCCCGTTTAAAATGTAGTAGTTCCCACATTCACTGAGCATAGCCCGGGTTTTACAGTTCAAGGCATCCGAGCCGGCTTCCGGTTCCGTTAAGGCATAGGCCGCGATTTTTTCCCCGCTGGCCAGGCCGGGAAGATACTTGGCTTTCTGCTCCTCGTTTCCAAAGAGCACGATGGGCAGGGTGCCGATTCCCGTGTGCGCACCAAAAGCGGTGGCGAAAGAACCATTTAATGAAAGGTTTTCCGTCACGATCAAGGTAGAAATTTTATCCCCGTCTTCGCCGCCGTATTTTTCAGGGATATCAACCCCTAACAGCCCCAGCTCGCCCGCTTCCTTGAGCAGGTTCACGATCACGCCTTCTTCCATGGCCTCGATTTCATCGGTCCTGGGGAGCACCTTGTCATGGACAAAATCCCTGCTCATGCTGTCAATCATTTTATGCGTCTGATCAAAATCTTCGGGCGTAAATACATCTTCGGCATTGGACTGGCTGATGAGAAAGGCCCCGCCCTTAATTAATTCATTGGACATGAAACAACACTCCTTTCAGTCTATCATCTTTCGTTTTTTACCTGCGCTCAAAAATCCCCGCTGCACCCATGCCACCACCGATGCACATGGACACAGCCCCGTACCGGGCGTTTTGGCGCATCATTTCATAAATCAGGGTCACCGTGAGCTTGGCGCCGGTGCAGCCCAGGGGGTGACCCAGGGCAATGGCGCCGCCGTTTAGATTGATCTTGCTCTCATCCAGTCCCAATTCCCTGATCACGGCCAGTGCCTGGGCGGCAAAAGCTTCATTGAGCTCAAAGACATCGATTTCTTCCTGTTTAAGCCCGGCCAGCTTTAATGCCTTGGGAATGGCGACAACCGGTCCAATCCCCATAACATCGGGATCCACACCGCCCACGGCGAAGCTCTTGAAATAAACCAGGGGCGTTAAGCCCAGGTCAGCAGCCTTTTCCTTGGACATGACGATGACCGCAGCGGCCCCGTCATTGACCTGGGATGAGTTCCCCGCAGTGACCACGCCGCCCTGCTTGAAAGCTGGCCGCAGTTTGCTCAATCCCTCCGGAGTAGAGTCGGGGCGCACACCTTCGTCGGTGTCGAAGATGATTTCTTTCTCAAAAAATCTCCCCTTGCCGTCAACTCCCCGCTGCTTCACCGGGACCGGTAAAATCTCGTCCTTGAACTTGCCCTCCTTGATCGCCCTGGCAGCTTTTTGATGGCTGGAGGCGGCAAAGCGGTCCTGATCCTCCCGGCTTACCTGGTGTCGTTCCGCCACATTTTCCGCTGTCAGCCCCATGTTGATATAAGCCTGGGGGTAATGATCGGCCAGGTAGGGGTTCGGAGCCAGCTTGTTGCCCCCCATGGGCACCATGCTCATGCTCTCCACGCCACCTGCCACGATAATCTCGGCCGCGCCGATCTGAACCTGCGATGCGGCCAGGGCAATACTTTGCAAGCCCGAGGAACAGAAGCGATTAACGGTATAGCCGGGCACCGATGAAGGCAGCCCCGCTCGCTGGCAGGCGATCCGGCCCACGTTCATACCCTGTTCACCTTCCGGGAAGGCACAGCCCAGGATCACATCATCGACGTCCTCGGGCTTCAAACCGTCGGCTCGCTTGATGCTTTCATTGATCACCAGCGCGGCCAGGTCTTCCGGCCTGGTGTCTTTTAACGTCCCCCTGTTGGCGCGCCCGATGGGGGTGCGCACTGCGGCGACTATCACAGCCTCACGCATTGAGTTATCCCTCCTTGGTCATTAATTTCTCAACGGTTTATTTGTCTTCAGCATGTGCACCATGCGCTGCTGGGTCTTGGGCTGGCCGCAGAGATGCAGGAATGCCTCGCGCTCCAGGTCCAGCAGGTACTGCTCATCCACCCAGGTATTGGCCGGCAACCGACCACCGCTGAAGACATAGGCCAGCTTATCTCCCAGGTAGGCATCATATTCAGAGATGTAATTTCCTTCTTTCATCAGGTAGATACCCGCCTTCAAGGCCGCATATCCGGGTTCGCCAACAACGCGGATTTTCTTGCGTTCAGGCGGCTTGAAACCTTCCAGGTTCAAGGCCTTGACCAGGTTCTTGGCTTCGTAAATGTGGCGATCCCCGTTCACGGTAAAAGAATCCTGGGGCCGCATGTAACCATAGACAAACCCTTCCTTGGCGCTGGTCGCAACCCGGGCCATGGCCACGGTTTCAAAGGCACGCCGCACGTAGGGCAGCAGGTCGCTGACGTTGTTGTTATCCTGCACGTTTTCCACGCTGCGCAGCACCATTTCCTTGCAACCTCCCCCGGCAGGGATCACACCGACACCCAGCTCCACCAGGCCCATGTATGTTTCCGCTGCGGCGCGGATGCGGTGTGCATGGGCGATCCCCTCGTAGCCCCCCCCCAGGGTCATGCCGTGGGGCGCAGCCACGACAGGCTTTTCGCAGTACTTTATCCGCAGCAGGGACTGCTGGAGTTGGTGTGCGATCAGATCGATCTCGTCCCATTCATCAGCCTGGGCTTCCATGAGAATCATCATCAGGTTGGCGCCGACGCTGAAGTTGCGGCCCTGGTTGGCGATGACCAGTCCATCCCAGCCTTTCTCCACTTCTTCAACGGCTCGAAAAAGCATGCCGACCACATCCGGCCCGATGGCCTGGGCAGGGGAGTGAAATTCCAGGCAGAGGATATTGTCGCCGATGTCCACCAGGCTGGCACCGGAAACGGATTTAACAACCTTTTTCTGCTCTCGAAGCTCGTTCAGGATAATCACCCCGGGGCGGGGCTGAAGTTCCTGGTAGCTTTTCCCCTGGAAATCGTAGTAGAGGGTTTTGCCGTCTTCTTTCTTGTAGAAAGATACATGCCCTGCATCCAGCAACTCCTGGACGACGGCTGGAATCGTATCTCCTTCCTGCTGCATGCGGTCGACCACCTCTTGCACGCCCAGGGCATCCCACAGTTCGAAGGGACCCAGGTCCCAGTTGAAGCCCCAGCGCATGGCCCGGTCCACGGAAACGATATCATCGGCGATTTCACCCAGCTTCACAGCGGAGTACACCAGCACGGGTTTGAGTACTTTCCAGGCAAACACAGCACCCTTGTCCTTACCTTCCACCAGCGTTTTCACCTTGTTCCCCGCGCCTTTGACGTTCCTGGTGGCATCAATGCTGCCGAACTTGGCTTTCTGCCGGGGACGGTACTCCATGGTGGTGTAATCCAGTGCCAGGATATCCTTGCCTTCCGCTGTTTTCTGCACCTTGTAAAAACCACTCTTGGTCTTTTCGCCCAGCCAGCCTTTTTCAGCCATTGTCTTCGTAAACGCGGGCATTTCAAAGTCCTTGATTTCCCATTCCTCGGAAATGTTGTCCCGGACGTTTTGCGCCACGTGCAGAAAGACATCCAGCCCGACCATATCCAGGGTGCGGAAAGATGCGCTCTTGGGGCGCCCCATGGCCGGCCCGGTCACGGCATCCACTTCCTCCACGGAAAGCCCTTCCTGCTCCATCAGGCGGGCGGTCACAACCATGCCGTAGACCCCGATGCGGTTGGCGATAAAATTCGGCGTGTCCTTGGCAAAGACGACCCCCTTGCCCAGTTCTTTCTCGCAAAACCGCTGCATAAAGGAAAGGATTTCCGGGTCCGACTGCTCACCAGGAATGATTTCCAGCAATTTCATGTAGCGTGGAGGGTTAAAGAAGTGGGTCCCCATAAAATGTTTTTTGAAATTGTCAGAGCAGTCTTCTACCATCTTATTGACCGAAATACCCGAGGTGTTCGTACTGACAATGGTTCCTTCTTTCCAGTACTCTTCGATGCGACCCAAGAGGTTTTTCTTAATCTCCAGGTTCTCCACGACAACCTCAATGATCCAATCCACTTCGGCCAGCTTATCCAGGTCATCCTCCATGTTGCCCGGTGTCAACAGGACAACATCATTACTGTCGTAAAACGGGGCCGGGCGCATTTTCTTCAATCGCTCAATGGATTGAACTGCCAGGCGATCCCGGACTTTCTTATCTTCCAGGGTCAATCCGGCAGCTTTTTCTTCGTCGGTCAGTTCTCTGGGAACGATATCCAGCAGATAGCTGGGGATCCCCACGTTTGCCAGGTGCGCAGCGATGGAAGCTCCCATGGTTCCCGCTCCCAGAACAGCAGCCTTACGGATTTTAAAAGCCATACTCCCTCCTCCTTTTCCATCGGATTAATCTACTTCCGATCATCGTCTATACTTCCTTGGTTTTTGCGGAACCGATTCGTATGCTTTTCTACGTAGAGGACATTTTCTCAATAGTGCAGCACTTGCATCACTTGAGACATCGACAACCTGCAATAATACGGGCCATCACCTCCATCACCAGACTTATTTCACAAAGTTAATATTTTACCAAAGAAAATATTCTTATACTAAGATTCGCTCCGTCCAGGGGGATCTCCTGCTCTAAAAATAAAAAAACTACTTTATTTAAAATTTTTTTATGTCTTTAAAATTTCGTCAGGGTTCGCTGACATTTCTCTGCTTGCTCATATTGAACATCGGATTTGCCTGGATTAAAAGGTGCGTAGGGGTTACAGCAAAGCCTCCTCAAATTGTTTGAACGAGCGTGGCGGCAAAACACCTTGAATTATCTTGTGCAAGAAGGCCGCGTTGCAACTTTATTATTTAACATGGTAAAGTTTTTCACCTGTTAAGTATTATGATGCACAAAATTCTCTTTTGAAAGAATATTTTGCTTTCTCTAAATAATTTCCGTTTCTTGACAAAGCCTTCCCTTTTACCTATGATCATGAAAAGGGGGCTCCGCCATGGTCGATTTTAAACAAATCGAAAACTTTACCACAGCGATCCAGACAATTTTCCCCAAGTTGATGTATTATCTCAACAATGAAGAAACCCGGGAGCTGACGGGCCTCGAGATCACACCGCGTCAAATCAATGCCCTGCTGGTGCTCTACATGAAAGAGAATCTCACCATGGGAGAACTTGGGCAGGAGATCTACCTGGCGGAGAGCGCCGTGACCCGTCTGGTCTCCCGGTTGGTCAACTTGAACCTGGTGCGGCGCAAAGGCGACGAAAAAGACCGTCGGGTCGTGCGGGTTTCTCTAACAACGTATGGTAGACAGCTGGCCACCCTGGTCTTTGACCGCCGAACCTTGCGCTTTAACAACCTGGCCGACCGCCTGGACGCAGAAGAAAGGCAGATGCTGATCCAGTCCCTGCAGTCGGTCCTGCGGGGCTTTGAAGAGCTGGAAGCCCAACGTGGCGGACTTGCTGATCCACCTGATCCTCAACCAAGCAGTTAGAAGCACGCAAATAAGAAAAAAGCCGGCAAATGGGTTTTTACCCCATGCCGGTTTTTTTACGTGCAACTCAACTCCATGCCTAAACTTAGCTGCTTTTGCCTTTTTCTTTATCCCGTTCTTCCACCAGGTAGCGGCGCAGTTCGGCGCCATCCAGGTTCTTGGGAGGTTGATCCTTGCGGATCTCAAAAACCTTGGGTATTTTGTACGGGGCCAACTTGTTCAGCAGGTAATCCTTGAGCTCGTCATCATAAATTTTCACCTTGGGATTCTTACTGAAAATATAAGCCTTGACGACTTCTCCCTGGAATTCATCGGGGATGCCAACAACAATGGCCTCTTTCACCTTGGGATGGCGGGAAATCACGCCCTCGACCTCGCTGGGGTAAATATTGTACCCGCCGGAGATAATCATGTCTTTTTTGCGGTTCAGGATAAAGAAATACCCCTCGGAGTCCATTTCTGCAATATCCCCGGTATAGAGCCAGCTGTCTTTCAAGGCGATTTCCGTTTCTTCTGGCCAGTTCCAATAGCCTTTCATCACCTGGGGACCGGAGATGATCAGCTCACCGATCTCGCCGATGCCCAGCTCCCTGGTCCCGGTTTCCAGGTCCACGATCTTGGCCTGGGTGTCAGGCACCGGCAGTCCAATACTGCCCACTTTGCGCCTGCCTCGCACGGGGTTACAGTGGGTCACCGGTGAGGCTTCCGTCAGGCCAAAGCCCTCTACAAGCCGTGCACCGGTTAACTGCTCAAAACGCTCCTGGATTTCCAAGGGCAGCGGGGCTGCGCCACAAATGCAGTAATCAATGGAAGAAACCTCGGCCTTTTTTACATCGGGATGATGGCTCAACGCATAATACATGGAAGGCACGCCCGGGAAAAAGGTGGGGCGGCTTTTGTTAATGGTTTTCAAAACCTGGTTCACCTGGAAGCGGGGCAGCATAATCAGTGTCGCACCGATATATACGCTGAAATTCATCACACAGGTTAACCCATAGATGTGGGCAAAGGGAACCAGGGCAAGAACCCGCTCTTCCCCGTCTTTACAGCTGGAGAACCACTCCCGGAATTGCATCAGGTTGGCCATCAGGTTAAAGTGGGTGATCATGGCCGCCTTTGGCTTGCCCGTCACGCCACCGGTATACTGCAGCACGGCCACATCATTCTTGGCATCAACGGTCACAGCTGGCGGATTCGGCGGGGCACCTTTAATCAAGGTGGTAAATTGATATATGCCTTCTTTACGGGGAATTTCCGGCGCCCGGGCATCGCCTTTTTGCCGGAAGGGATAAAGGATGTTGTAGGGGAAGGTCAGGTAGTCGTGAATATGCGTCACAACCAGGGTGTCCAGGTTTACGCGCTCCCGGATATTGGATATCTTCCGGTAGGACATATCCAACAGGATGAGTGTGCGCATGCCGGAATCATTGATCTTGTTGGTAAGTTCCCGTTCCACCAGCACAGGATTCAGAAATATCGCACTGGCTCCCAGCCGCATCACCGCGTAAAAACTGATCACCGCCTGGGGACAGTTGGGCAATAAAATCCCCACCCGGTCGCCCTTTTCAACGCCCAGGGCCGCCAGGGCGGTTGCCAGCCTGTTAACATTGATCAGCAGTTCTTTATAGGACATTTTCGCTTCATTAAAATATGTCGCTACCCGCTGGGGATACCGCTTCACGGTGCGTTCTAAAATACTGAAAACAGATTTTTCAGGGTATTCCAGGTGGTGCTTGATCCCCTTCTCATAGTGTGCTGTCCATAGGACTTCTTGACTTGGCTCCACGACGCAAACCTCCTTCTCCACATCAGATGTGCTTTGTTTATTTAGATGTGCTTCATCTATTCTCCAAATGACCGGGAAATTCCTACGTGCCGGGGAAAAAAGCGGTGAGCACTGTAAAAGGATGGGATTGATCTGTTGCTGGTTCCATTGACCCCAGTTATGGAGCAGGAAAACGTCCTCCTGGAGCCCGCAACCTGTGCTCGTTTGGACAGGCCTGGCGGTTTATTCAGACTAGAAATACAATTTCCCCTTGCATCTTTTCGTTGTCCAGATGCAGCAGCGCGCAGGAAGGTTTGCTGCCCCGCCGGGGATCGGATACAGAGCCAGGGTTAATGATTAACAAGCCGACTCTTTCTTCTACCCGGGGTTCATGCGTGTGACCAAAGACTACCGCATTCACATCATGGCTGCGGAATTGTTCCAAAGCTCTCTGCACGGAAGCGCCAGGAGCGCCGTAACCGTGGAACAACCCGAGGGAAGCCCCGGAAAAGGATACAATTTTTGCCATTCCCAGCCTGGTTTTTAGTTCGGGGGGATCCATGTTACCGGCCACGGCTTCAACCGGCGCGAGGGCTTCCAGTTCCAGCAGCACGTTTTCATGCTCAATATCGCCGGCATGAAGGATTAATGACACCCCTGCAAAAACAGAAAAGATTTGTGGAGGCAGCACTCGCGCCCGGGCCGGGATATGAGTGTCGGAAAGAATGCCGATCACAGCGTTTCTCAAGGGGTACGTTACGGTTTTCATCGCCCTGGCCCACCTCCTGTTCAGCATGGCAAAGATGGCGTTCTGCCCACTTGCCTACAATTTTTTATTCGGGATGATTTCATAAAATCCTTCCCCTTAAACACAAGGATAACGTTGGCTTCTGGAGAATAATAACTATGGAACGATACCGGCGTTTGGTAGAAGTAGCTTTCTTTTAAAACGGGCTTTCCGTTTACTCTACCGGGTTATTTCAAAAACTTACGCCGGGGGCTTTTCCGGGGGTTCATTCTGGCGAAGACTGGTTTTCATCTTTTCGTGTAGGAGGTTTTTCAACATGACTGGACTTTACCTGGCCCTGGCAGTTCTCGGCGTGCTGTTGATCTTCGTTGTGGCAGGCTACAACCGCCTGGTGACCAGGCGGAACATGGTCGATAGTACGTGGGCCAATATCGATACCTTGCTGCAAAAACGCTACGACCTGGTTCCCAACCTGGTCAATACGGTTCAGGGGTATCTCCAGCATGAACGTGATGTTTTGGAGCGGATTACCGCCGCTAGAACGGCTTTCATGCGCGCAGAAACGGTTAAAGAAAATGCTGCAGCGGAAAACCTGCTGGGGGGCGCAATGAAGACCCTTTTCGCCGTAGCGGAAAGCTACCCCGAGTTAAAAGCGAATCAGAATTTCCTGCTGCTCCAGGAGGAGCTCTCCGGCATAGAAAACAAGATCGCCTACGCCCGTCAGCGCTACAATCGAACGGTCATGGCTTACAATACCAGCATCCGGGTTTTTCCCTTGAATGTGCTGGCCGGGTTATTTAATTTTCAAGCCCGTGATTATTTCGAGGTAGCGGAAGAAAGGGCACGGGAGTCCGTCCAGGTGAATTTTTAAGAGCCCGGTGCACGTCCCGAAAGGATCTGTTGCCGATGCAAGTACCAATTTATGGTCACATCAAACAAAACCGCCGGCGCACGTTTTTCCTGTTTTTCTCTTTTGCCCTCTTGTTTCTCGCCGTGGGATACGGCCTGGGGATCTATATGGGCAACCCGCTGGCAGGACTTATCGCCGTCGGTCTGCTGGCCGTGGTGATCTTTTTGATCAGCTATTTTAAGGGGCCGGGGATCGTGGCCTCCATGGCCGGCGCACGGCCTGTCACCCGGGAGCAAGAACCATACTTGTATCATACGGTGGAAGGATTGAGCATCGCGGCCGGTATCCCGACACCCCGGGCATATATCGTGGAAACGGATATTCCAAATGCATTTGCTGCCGGCCGTAACCCGGAAAAAGCTGTTGTAGCGGTCACCCGCGGCCTTTTAAACAAGTTAAACCGGCTGGAGTTGGAAGGGGTCATCGCCCACGAAATTGCCCATATTAAAAACTACGATATCCTCCTGGCTACCGTGGCCGTCGTGCTGGCTGGCACTATCGTGCTTTTAAGCGAACTGGCGCGGCGCAGCCTGTGGTACGGGCGGGGCCTGCGCCGGGGGGGAAGCCGGGGGAGCCAGGGAAAGGGGCAAATTGTGGTGATCTTGATCGTCATCCTCCTGGCCATCCTGGCCCCGATATTCGCCCAGGTCCTCAAGTTTGCCATTTCACGGCAAAGAGAATACCTGGCAGACGCCAGCGCAGCAGAGCTTACCGGTTATCCTGAAGGACTGGCCAGCGCCCTGGAAAAGATCGCGGGGCTGCAGGCGGCGGACAGTCCCATCAACCGGGAAGCTTTGAGAGGCCTTTATATTGTCAATCCCGCCCTGGAAGCGCATGCCGGCCGCCAGGGCGGCGTGAGAAAGAGCCAGCTTTTTGCTTCTCACCCGCCCCCGGAGGAGCGGGTGCAGCGCTTGCGGGAGATGTAACAGGCTCCAGCAACGAACTCCAGGGTCTCGAGGCATCCCTGCACGGGATAAGACAAAGGGCCAGGGTTTTCCACCCGATCTTTATGAGAAGAACATGCGCTGGATCAGGGCAAAGTTCCGTTGCACGGCCTCTTCTCCCCTGACGATTCCCATGTGGCCGGGAAGGAGCAGTTCCACGCCATGGAGGGCAGCAAGCTTGTGGACGCTGTGGCCAAGGGTCTGCAGGTCGCCGCCCTGAAAATCCGTGCGCCCGATACTCCCCTGGAATACCGCATCCCCCGTAATGAGGGCTTTCTCCGTGGGAAAAAAGAAGCTCAACGAACCGGGCGAGTGACCGGGCGTGGTCAATACCTGAAGGGCGTCAGGATTTTCGGTGCCCAGGTCCAGGTTACCTTCATCCAGGTAGATATCTATGTCAGGCAGCGAGGGGCTCTTCCCTGTCATCCGTTCAAACAACTGGGCCAAGTGCTGCATGTGGGATTCTTCTTCCCGGTGCATGGCAGTGGGGATATCTTTCCGATCTTTCAGGACGGAAACCCCTTCGCAGTGATCAGGGTGGCCGTGAGTGCAGAGGATCAAATCCAAATCCTCGAAAGAAAAACCGTCCGCTTCCATCGATTTTTCCAGCATCGTCAAGCAGTGCTCACCGAATTCCGTTTTGATGTGCCCGGGATCAATCAAGACGTTTTTCTGTCCGGCAAAGAAATAGGTGTTGCAGTTGTTCCCCTGTCCTTGCCAGGGGTAATAATAAATTTTCTCTGTCAATTTCATCATAGGTCCTCCTTCAGCAAAATAGTGGCGAATGCTGCAGTAAAGATCCGCTAAAGTAATATTATATCATAAATCACCGGGGAGTGTGAAAGATGAAAAAAATCAAATCGGCCGCGGAAATTGCCATGGAGAGGGCACAAAAGATGAAGGGGACGCGGGAAGATGCCCGTTCCATGGATCAGGAACAGTATATCAAAGCAGCCGTGTCCCTGGGAAGGTCTTTTCTGCGCCGACAAACTGATACCGAGGAAATCAAGAACACCCTGCAGCGCTACCCGGAAGGCTACAGGGCCGCCGCTGCAGATGCATTCATCCGCACGATGAAGTCGGAAATGGACCTGGAGAATACCCCGCGAATACTGGCCGTGATCCTGGCCCTGCGAGACAACGAAGAAATGCGAGAATTTTGTTCCCGGGCGCAAGAGCTACACGGGGAATGCCTTCGGCAGCAAGAGGAAGCGCTGAAGAACTTGGAAGAACGCAGCTGGCAAGCCATGAAATCCAGGCTGGCCCAGGCGGGGATCGCCGGATCGGCGATTGCGGGCTTCAATCTCCAGCGGCACAGCGAGTTTGAGGAGGTTGCTTCCCGCATGGACCAGGAGTACAGGGAGATTCTCAGCCGCACCGGTGCCTCTTAGATAGAGGTTCTTTCTTGCAGGCTCCCTTCAGGCCCCTCGCAAGATCCCTGGCGGTAAATTCTAACGATATCTGCAGGAGGGCGTACCGTGGGCTATTTTGTATTGATCTATTTCGTCTACTGGATTTTTGGAACCTGGGGCTTTTACGTGGTGCGCAAGCGGCAAATTCGCTATCAACGCCTGGCCCGGCAGCTGTACAATGCGCGCATTGATAAACTGCGGAGATCACCCTCTTCAGCCCTGGTTAAAGCCATGGAGCAAAAGGAGTATGTCAAAGCCGTGCTTGGAATCATGGCCATCAATTTTAACACGGTGGTGCTGCAATTTGTCCTGGGCGTCTTTTTGCTGGCGCCTTTTTGGGCCGGCTTTGCAGGCACCGTGACGGGGATGGTGCATGCGTTTGGCGAAAAAAGAACGCTCTTTCCTTATGCCGTTGCGAATATGATCTTCGCCTTCGCGGCGTTTTCGGTGGGCGGAAGCGTGGGGATGATCGTCGGGGTTGATTGGATGTTCGGGGAAATGGAGATTATTCAAGCCCTACAGGGCAACCTGCCTCTGATCTTCTCTGGACTCCTCATCTCTTTGATCTTGTTAATGTTAAATGGACTGATCGAAGCGGCAGGCCCGATCTTCTTTGAGATTCACAGCGTTCCCTCTCTCGAAGCTGTGCGTAAACAAGAACACCTTTCCCTGGAAGAATAAAGCGGCATCACCGGCTGTTTCAAGCCCTGCCATGCCGCTATCCTCTATCCTCTACGAATGATCAAAACGTCCGTCTACCGTGAATCCACGAAGCCCTGCTCAATCTTCTGCAGCAAGGGTTAACTTGGAAATGAAAGCTTCCGAGGGTTTAACCCGCCAGATACTATTTTCCAATCGAACTTCCCAGCGTTCATGGGAGAGGTGATATTCATCTTCGCCTCCATCCAGCCGGACCGAGAGGTTAATCTGCAGCGTTTCTCCTGTGCCCTGGAGAATTTCCACGGCCTTCTCCCGGTCCTCGAGGGGTTCTACCTGGTACGCTGCAGGGCGATTGTGCCAGGAATCCTTCCACTCCGAGTAATTCAGATAATGCAGCTCGGGGCCGGTGACATGAAGGGAAAAGGCCTCCCGCCAGTCCCTCTTGCGCACCGCTTCCAAAAACAATTCCACGGCCTCCTCCGGGGTATTGCCGATGGCATCCAGGCCTTTGCGGAAGCGAGACTGGTTCAATTCTTCCGCCAGCGCTGCGGCTTCCTCTTCGGTCAGCAAAGCCGCAGGTTGGTAATTATTTCCTGCATTCCAGAGCAAGTACTCGTCGATCCCCAGCGCCAGGGCTGCTTCGATCTGCTCCCGGATCTGGGCCGGGCCGTAGCGGATGTGGCCACGAATCCAGGAAGCTGTGAAACTCTGGAGCCAGGGGCGAATCACGGCGGGGTACTGGAGTGGGGCATTGCGCTTGATCGCGTCGAGAAGAGCCCTGCGGACCGTTCCTGCCGGGTGGGCATCGGGAACACTGTAGCCGAAGTATCCCGGGCCATAATGGCTGGGATAAATCATGGGACAGATCACATCCACGTACGGCGAAACCGCTTCCCAGGTCTGCCCAATGCGGTCGCTGTCCCCCCAGGAGGTGGAAATCACACCAAATACGTCGGCCGAAATTAACACGTCATAGTCCTGTAATTTTTCACCGGCATAGATCAAAAACTCGCGGATTAATTCATCTTTTTCCAGTTCATTTTGGGCCGGGTAATAGGCTTCCACGTCTACCCGGTGGGCATTTTCGGGGAAACGGACATAATCAAACTGGATTTCCTGGAAACCCGCTAAAGCCGCTTCCCGGGAAACGGCTACGGTATAATCCCACACATTTTGCTCATACGGATCAACCCAGGCCACCCCTTTACGATCGCGCCAGAGACCACCCTCATTGCGCGTAATAGACCAATCGGGCCTTCTTTCGGCCAGGTACGGATCTTTAAAAACTACTACCCGGGCGATCGTATAGATGCCCCGCTCATGGAGATCGTCCAGCACGGCTTTTAGATCCTTGATGGGATGAGACCGGTTGGAGTTTAACTCCTTCACGATTTCCAGCTCGCTGTTATATGTAACATGTCCGTGATCATCCTTTACATCAATGACCAGGGCATTCAATTCCGTCGATTCCACCATCTCCAGGATGGTATCATAGCGGGAATGGGCAACGCTGTGGCCGGTGACATAGAGGCCGCGAGCCTTTACCGCGGTGACATCCCTTTTCTCTCCGGGAAGTGGAACATAATACTTGCCCAGGGCTTCCCGACGTTCCGCTTCCAGGGCCTGGCGCCTTCGCTCCTCTTCTTCCCGGAGGGCCTCTTCTTCTAAGCGGCGGGCCTCTTCCTCTTCTTCTGCTGATCGTTCTGGCGCTGCTTCAGATGCCTCACAAAGGTTTCCCGGGTTTTCCAGCGAACCGTTTTGTTCAGGCTCCTGTTTTGACGCATCCGTTTCGCCAGGACCCGGCACCTCGGATGAGCAGCCCGGAAGGAGGGCGGAAAAGAAAAAAAATAGCAGCAATAACAACGGGACACCGGCCTTTATTCGTTCATACTTTGCTGCAAAGCGGATCATGAACACGGCACAACTCCTCTCGGTCACCAAAACTCGCAGCCGACTGCGTATTGAAAATAATTTACATGAATCCCTGCATAAAGTCGAACCCTGAAAAGCTCTATCAAAAACGATCAGGCTCTGTTTTCTAGCTATTATCTCCCTCTCAACATCATTTACGCCAGCAGAACAAAAATTTGGATCAACATAACCGGGGAAGCAAAGCCGCCAAGACCATGCCAACTCCGGTAACCTGGTACACCTGGATGGTTTTAAGGTTTGCCTCCACCAGGCGGGGGACATGGTCGTAATGCCGGGAAGCCACGCGCATTCCACGAACGGCTAAGGGGATGCTGAGAAAAGCCAGCGCCCAAAGGATATTGCCGGTGACAAAAATAAGAACCAACACCGAGAGATACGCGGCCGCAAAAAGCCCTTTGTAGACCTGAACACTTTTTCTCTTACCCAGGCGCACCACCAGGTTTAATTTTTCCCCCATGGCATCGGCTTCCACGTCGGGATACTGGTTTATCCACAGCACATTGGCGATCAAGAATCCCAGGGGAAAAGAGGCCAGGATCACCGGGAGATTTATCGCGCCTGTCTGCACCAGGTATGTGCCGGAAACGATCAAGGGTCCAAATGTGATACCCACGGCTAATTCTCCCAGGCCCCGGTAAGAAAATTTAAAAGGGGGCAAGCTGTAAAAGGTGGCCATGGCTGCACCTGCCAGCCCGATCCAAAACACCCCGGGCTCCCGAAAGAGGACAATGACCAGGCCAACCAGGCAACCGCCCAGCATGGTTACGAGCGCAATCCAGGCCGTCTGCTGCAGGTTTAGTTTACCCTGAACAATGGCCTTTTTACCCCCGCTGAAGGGAGTTCGCTTGTCAGGGGTCACAAACCGGTCGACACCCGACTGGTAGTCAACATATTCATTAATGGCATTTTTCCCGATTTCAATGAGGTAGATCCCCAACAGGGTCAGCGCGAACCAAAAGAAATTGAACTTCCCTTCCAGGCCGTAAGCAAGGGCAGCGGCCAGGGCCATGGGTACAGTGGAAGCGATCCAGATCTTGGGGTCTGCGAGCTGCCAAAAACCCTCCCAAAAGCGGTCGCCAGCACGGGTTTGATACGAGGACACGATTGCGTAATCTCCTTCCTTTAACCCTACAGCGAAACGTTGCAAATAGCGGAACCATGGGGACGGTTTCATCGTTACCGAAGCGAAGCGGAGGCTTCGGGGACATTCTTCTGGTTTTTAGAGGTGTCTCCCTGTAACAGACGAGGGAACCGTCCCCTATGGCTAGCGGTTTACTCAAGATAAACAAAATTTCTCTTTAGTCTTAACTGTCGCGGAACAACTTACCGATTCACGGAGGTCTGCAGCTTCACGGGGAGCACCATGGCAAGTATTTCGAGATGCCGCAGCATCTTCCCTGCTAGGGTTTCGCAAAACTGGGCTGTTTGCAAATCAAAAGGGGCAGTGATAAAATAAAGCAGCAGCTCAACGGAGGAGAAAAAGCGTTGAACCCACCAAGCCCGCCGCCTGAAAAACAAAGCCAGCTTTTCCATCAACCGCACGCCTGGCCCTTTTTTTTGCTATTTTTTAAAATTGGCGCCTTCACCATCGGGGGAGGTTACGCCATGATCCCCTTGATTAAAACAGAAATTATTGAGAGGAAAAAATGGATCGACGAAAAAACCTTCGTTGATAACCTCGCTGTTGCCCAGTCTATCCCGGGCCCCATCTCTGTTAATTTTTCCCTGATGACCGGTTACCGCTTGATGGGGATGCGGGGAGCCTTGCTGGGCCTGCTGGGCACAATTCTACCTTCTTTTCTCATTATCCTGCTTGTAGCCGCCGTCTTGTGGGAATACCAGCATCTCCCGGTTGTGCAGGCCGCCTTTCAAGGCATTAAACCGATCATTGTCGCGCTCATCGCGGCCGCTGCTATCAAGCTCGGCAGGCGAGTCTTCACCCGGTTGGATCTGCTGCTGATCTTTGGCATTTTTCTAGCCGTGCTGCTGTTCTACGGTGTGCACCCCATCCTGGTGATCATCGCCGGAGGGGTAACCGGTTTCATCCGACCCCGTTTTAATTTGTGAGCCAGGGAGGAGTAGCCCACAAATGTTCTGGCTGCTGGTTCAACTCTATGTATCTTTTTTTAAGATCGGCCTTTTCGGGTTCGGCGGTGGTTACGCCATGATTGCCCTGATGGAACACGAAATCGTCCGGATCCATGGGTGGTTAAAACCTGTTGAATTCGTGAACATCATCGCCGTGGCTGAAATGACCCCGGGAGTCATTGCCGTGAATGCCGCCACTTTTGTGGGCTACCAGGTAGCCGGCTTCACCGGGGCTGCGGTCGCCACCCTGGGTGTCATTTTCCCATCTCTGCTCTTAATCATTCCTGCGGCAAAGTTATTTTTGCATTTCTACACGAATTTACATTTCCAACGAAGCCTGGAGGGTATTCAGCCTGCCGTGATCGCGTTGATTGGGTTGGCCGCATTTGTGATCGCGCAAAGCGCATTTATCGATCTATTCAGCGTGCTGATCGCCCTGGCTGGATTCGCAGCGATTTTTCTGACCAACATACACCCGCTTTTACTCATCGGCCTGGGCGCCGTGGCTGGCATGATCATTTACCTCTAGTTAGCCTGGCTGAACCGGAAAAAACCTCGCAAAAAGCGGGCGCTTTTTCCGTTTAGAAAGCAGCCCGCCTCGTGACCAAGTATCTGACGGTAACAGCCGCACATGCACGGCGTCGCCTCCAAGATTCGTTTTTCTTTCCTTCTTTACTCTTTGCTCACGCTTCTACTTATCGTATCTCTTTGGTTTCCAGTCGAAAAACTGCTGACTGTGACTTTCATCGTCCTGCTCCCAGGCGATATTGATATACGCGTTGTCTCGGAAATCGTCAATAATGTGATATTTATAGACCCCGATGGGCACCCTTTCCTGCCACTCGGGATAGTTTTGGATCAAGTTGTATTCCAACACGTCGCCCGGGTAGACAGTCCCATAATTCATGGCACGATGATCTTCGATGAAATCAAAGGTTAATGGACTCCTGATAATCAAGCGAACCCTGTTTACAGGGTCTTCCCCTTCATAGCGAACCCGTCCGTATACATCCATTTTCACCAACGTTTCCGGGTCTTCTCCCTCAACTTCGATATTGATCTGTCGCTCTTCCACGATCCAGATTTTTTGCCAATAGAGGTCGGGTCGCATTTCTGCCACAACTTCTTGTTCTTCAACCACAGCACAACCGGTTACCAGGGTCATGAAACAAAGGGCTATGGCGAGCAGAATCCATTTCTTCATCAATAGCCGGTCTCCTTTCTCTGCAGGAATGATGATCCGTTTGATTAAGACCCGTGCGGCTAAAATGATATCCCGGCACCTCCTGGCGGGCCGGGGCTTAAGCGGTCTATCGGGTAAGTCCATTAATGCCGTGTGCTGGCCAGCATCTTTAGTCTTTCAACGCGCTCAAGATAGAGCGCAGGCGCTCCCGGTAACCTGCATTTTCAATGATGGTTCCCGTAACCACCATGTCGGCTCCAGCCTGCCGCACCCGTCGCGCATCAACCGCGGTGCGGATGCCACCGCCCACGATCATGGGCACGGATAACTCTTTTTTGATCGCGCGAATCATCCCGGCCGGGATCGGTTGCGCGGCGCTTGTACCCGCTTCCAGATAAACATACTGCATCCCGAAAAGCTCAGCAGCTACGGCAAAACTGGAAGCTTGCCAGTAGTTATCTCGCGTGATCAGATTCACATCTTTCGCGTCACCGATTTTCATACCCGGTTCAATCATCAGGTAACCGACGGAAATGGTTTCAATTTCCATGCGTTTGAGAATAACCGACGCTTGGGATTGGCCGCCGCAGACAAAGCGGGCGTTATTGCAATTAAGAAAGCAGGGGAAAAACACGGCGTCAAAAGAGAAGCAGAGCGCCTCAGCGCCAGATGGTGTATAAACAACCGGGATGGTGGATTTTTCCTTGATCAGCCGGGCCGTCTCCAGGAGGTTCGTCTGTGAGAGTCCAGACAATCCCGCAACCAGAATGAGATCGCTGCCAACCTCCTGTGCTGTTTGGGCCAGGCGACCTGCAGCTTCTGCGGATTGCTTTAAGGGATCCACCAGGGTAATATGGACGGTTCCCAGCTTCAGCTTATCCTTTAAGTACTGCGCCACGCTCATTTTATCCATCTCCGGGTTCATAATTCCTTTTTCATTTATTATAATAGAATTCTTCGGGTTTGACAACTACTAAGATTTGGCGAAATCCCCCTTGATAACCGCATTCTTGAGCAAATTCCTTGGCTCCGACTCCGTTTCCAGGTACATGCAAAAAAAGCTGACCAGTCTATCCTGCCAGCTTCAATCGCAATCACCTCTATCTACAGGCCGGACTTGTTAACCGCTACTCTGCAATGATGCATCCACAATGTGTATGTCAACGACCGCGGGTAAAGATTACCTCTTGGAGAATTGGGGTGCACGTCGCGCTTTTTTCAGACCGTACTTTTTCCGCTCTGTCATGCGCGAATCCCGGGTCAGCAGCCCTTCTTTTTTCAGAACCGGCCGATATTCGCCTTCCGCCAACTGCAGTGCCCGCGCAATACCATGCCGAATGGCGCCGACCTGGCCGCTGACACCACCGCCTTCAACCTTGGCGATCACATCAAATTTGCCCCTCGTGCCGGTGAGTTCCAGGGGCCGTCGCAAGTCGACCTTCAGGGTTTCCAGTCCAAAATAATCGTCTATATCCTTGTTGTTAATGGTAATTTTACCTTCTCCGGGGATCAAGCGGACCCGGGCAATGGATTTTTTTCGTCTTCCCGTGCCAAAAAATTGTACCTGAGCCAAACTGTTTCCTCCTTTCCTATATTTCTCTTGCATTTCCTTAGTTTGCTGCTCCTATTCGGTTTTCCCGGCAACTCTTTTAGGGTTAAATACCCGGGCTTCAGGTTTTTGAGCCTGATGAGGGTGTTCCGGGCCTGTGTAGATTTTGATTTTTTTCAGCATGGCCCTACCGAGTCGGTTGGAAGGAAGCATCCGGCGGACTGCCAGATGAATCACGCGTTCCGGGTACCTTGCCATCATTTCTTCAAAAGGAATACCCTTGATCCCGCCGGGATAACCAGAATGGCGGTAATACATCTTTTGTCGTGCTTTCTTCCCGGTCAGCATCACTTTATCCGCGTTCACAACCACAATGTAATCTCCGGTGTCTACGTGGGGCGTGTATGTTGTTTTATGCTTACCTCGCAGCAGGCGAGCAATTTCGCTGGCCAGCCTTCCCAGCGGTTGCCCCGCCGCGTCAATCACGTACCATTTACGTTCAATGTCTTTTTCTTTCGCCATGTATGTCGTGCGCATCGTCATTAGGCCTGCTAGCTCCCGGGCATGATCTCCCGGGTCATCATTGCAGACTCTGCACACCTCCTTTCTGACTTGAATCATTAGACCTTCATATCCCTGCATCTCCAGGGGCATTGTCCGTTTTGGATGTCACAGGGAATATTTTAAACCATTCGGGGAACAACGTCAAGAAGACCCCTTCTTCGATCAATAAAAAACTTCTTCCAGGCAAAGCCCCCAGGCAGGAGCCGTTACACCAGCCTTTTTCCGGTTCCTGCTTTCGATAATGTCTGGTACTTCCCCGGGCCCCTTGCAGGCCCGCCCGACATCCACCAGGGTGCCCACGATATTGCGGACCATTTTATAAAGAAAACCGCTTCCTTCCAGGTAAAAATGGATAAGCTGGCCCTCTCGCTTGATTGATACTTCATCTAAGCGCCGCACCGTGGTCTCTACAGAACCACCAGTCGCCTGAAAACCTTTAAAGTCGTGTTCTCCTACCAGGGAAGCTGCTGCTGATCGCATTTCTTCCAGGTCCAGGCTAACGGGAAGATGCCAGGCATAGCGCCTCCAGAAGACATCTGGAAATTTTCCGTTGTCAACGGTATAGCGATAGCGTTTCCCCAGGGCATTTTTCCGTGCATCGAACGAATTCTTTTCCAGGCAAGAAGCGGTGACGACGATGTCTTTGGGCAGCAAGCCGTTTAAAGCATCGGGTAGACGTTCAACGGGGATACGCGGTGATGCAAAGTAATGAACGACCTGACCCCGTGCATGGGCGCCGGCATCCGTTCTACCGGCAGCGGTTACCCGGATGGGTTGATTAAAGAGTTTTTTCAGGCATGATTCCAGTACTTCCTGGATGGTCAAAGCATTTTTCTGGATTTGAAAACCGCTATACGCTGTACCCTCGTAGGAAAGTGTCAACCGGTAGTTTACCAATTCCAACATGCCATTGTCTTTAGAGCAAAGCATTTGTTTACACACCTGTCAAAATAATAAACACCAGGATTGCCGTCACGGTTGTAAGTCCATAATAATCCAGTGGGCGTGCTTGAAGTTCTCTCAAGCGGGTACGGCCTTGTCCCCCACGGTAACAGCGGGCTTCCATGGCTACTGCCAGTTCATCCGCCCTGCGAAAAGCGCTGACAAATAACGGCACCAGCAAGGGAACCAGGTTTCTGGCACGGCGAAAGATATTGCCCGTTTCAAAATCTGCTCCCCGGGCCATCTGGGCTTTGCGAATTTTATCCCCCTCCTCCATCAAGGTCGGAATAAAGCGCAGCGCAATAGTCATCATCATGGCAATTTCATGTCCCGGCACACCCATGCGACGGAAAGGACGGAGCAAATATTCAATTCCATCGGCAAAAGCAATGGGGGAGGTCGTCAGGGTGATCATAACCGTTGTCGTAACCAGCAGCACCAGCCTCAAGGTCATAAACGAGCCCAGGTAGATCCCAGCCTCTTCCACGGTCAGCGGCCCCCAACGGACATAAACCTGCCCCCCTTTTGTAAAAAGAAAATGCAAAATCAGGGTGATCAAGACGATTAAAAAAACAGGGCGCAGACCGCGAAAAAAATACCGCCAAGGAAGCCGGGTGGATAGAAAAATCATGAATATAAAAGAACCGAACAGCATGAAACCTAGAAACGTTTCAATCACGAATAGCGCGATAATGAGAACCAGCAGGCTCACCAGTTTGACGCGGGGGTCCATGCGGTGCAAAAGCGAGTTGCCCGGGAGGTAATGTCCGAGAGTTAAACTCCTCATGGATTTTACCCGACCCCTTCCCTGCGCGAACGTATGATCTCACGGCAAGCATCTTCTACGGAAAAGATATCGGTGCGAATCGTCTTACCCTTCCGGCAAATTTTTTGCATCAAGTCGGTTAATACAGGAATGCCCAGGCCGATCGCTTCCAGGGTTTCTTTCGACTGAAATATTTCCGCCGGTTGGCCCTGCAGCACAAGCCTCCCCGAGGCGAAAACAAACAGCCTCTCGGCAAGCAGGGCGATATCTTCCATGTTGTGCGTGACAAAAATAACGGTTACCTTCCCTTCCTGGTGGAGTCTCTTGATCCGGGCCAAAAAGTGCTTTCGACTGACCGGATCCATGCTTGCTGTCGGTTCGTCTAAAATAATTGCCTCCGGATACATGGACAGGATGCCTGCCATGGCCACTCTTCTCTTTTCTCCACCACTTAAACTGAAGGGAGAGCGCTGACTATAGGTGTGATAATCAAGTTCCACCCATTCCAGTCCATAACGAACACGTTCCTCCAGCTCTCTGCCCTCTACACCCATGTTGCGCGGACCGAAAGCCACATCTTTGAAGACAGTCTCTTCGAAGAGCTGGTGCTCGGGGTACTGAAAAAGCAGGGCTATGCGGGAACGCAGCCTTCGCAGGTCCGTTTTGCTGGACCACAAATTGTTGCCTTCAATCCAGATTTCTCCTGATGTGGGTTTAAGCAACCCATTTAAATGCTGCACCAGGGTTGATTTCCCCGAACCGGTTTCTCCGATTACACCAATAAATTCTCCTCGCTCAATGTCCAGGCTAACATCGGTTAACGCGTTAACCTGGAATGGGGTTCCCGGCATATACACATGAGTAAGGTTTTTCACTTCTATGAACATAGGTAGCTCACCAGGTCATCAGTGTCTAATATGCCTGTGGGAATGGTTAGCCCTTCCGCCCGCAGCATCTCGGCCAAGCGTGGTATTGGTGGAACTTCCAGCCCCAGGAGATGCAAATCTATGCTGCCGTTAAAAATCGTTTCAGGTTTACCCATGGCAGCAATTTCCCCACGGTGCATCACAATGACGCGGTCCGCCTGCAAGGCCTCTTCCATGAAGTGGGTAATGTGCACAACCGTGATATTCTCCTGGCGGTTCATGGAGTGAATGGTATCCAGGACCTCTTTGCGCCCCCGGGGATCCAGCATCGCCGTAGGTTCATCCAGCACCAGGCAGCGGGGTCGCATGGCAATCACTCCGGCAATAGCCAATCGCTGCTTCTGACCACCAGAAAGCAAGTGAGGAGCGTGTTCGGCATAAGCACTCAATCCAACCCGGTTCAGGGATTCCGTGATCCGCTGGAGAATCTCCGACGTTTCAACCCCCAGGTTTTCCAAGCCGAATGCCACATCTTCCTGTACAGTCGTGGCCACGATCTGGTTGTCAGGGTTTTGAAAAACCATCCCCACGCGGCGTCTTATTTCCCAGCGATGCTCTTCCACCCTGGTAGCGAAACCATCGACCTGGATTTCTCCAAAGAGGGGAATGAGCAGCGCATTCAGCAGCCGGGCCAGTGTAGATTTCCCCGAACCGTTCGGTCCGATCAAGGCAATATATTCTCCTTCTTCAACCTGCAAGGACAGATCGTTCACCGCTCGTAACGATTGCTTGTTTTCCAGGATATAATCGAAGGTCACATCTTTTAAATCAAGCAGTACACTGCGCACAAATGATCCCACCCTAAAAATGCCAGAAAAACCGACATAAACGGGAGAATTTGCCCGTTTATCGGCTTTTTCTGCTACTTCACCAGTTCCAAAACAACCATGGGAGCACCATCTCCCCGGCGGTGTGATGCCTTGATCAAGCGTGTATATCCGCCGTTTCGATCTTCATAGCGAGGACCGATGATCTCAAACAGCTTGGTGACAGCGCTTTCATCAAGCATGTAGGATAGGGCCTGCCGGCGGGAGTGAAGATTGCCCCTTTTGGCCAGAGTAATCATTTTTTCGGCTACTCGTTGGACTTCCTTCGCCTTGGCCTCCGTGGTTTGAATGCGTTCGGCAATAATAAAAGAAGTCACCATATTTCGTAATAGCGCCCTCCTGGGACCTTTTTTACGGGCAAGTTTGCGATAGCTCATGGTTTAAAAAACCAGCTTCCAGCCTGGCTGGATCAACCGGCTTTGCACCCCCTTTCGTTCTAAGGCTTCACAGGTCTATTCATTTTCACTTCGAAGGCTTAAGCCCATCTCTGCCAGCTTGTTTTGAACCTCTTCCAGCGATTTTTTACCCAGGTTGCGAACCTTCATCATCTCTTCTTCCGATTTTCGGATTAATTCATCAACCGTGTTTATTCCCGCACGCTTCAGGCAATTATAGGAACGTACGGAGAGATCCAGCTCTTCTATGGTCATCTCCAGAGCCTTCCCTTTGTCCTCGTCTTCCGTATCTTCAGGCATATCTACATCCGGCTCTTTATCGGTTAAGTTGATAAAAAGACTTAAGTGCTTGCTTAAGATCTTTGCTCCCAAGCTGATAGCCTCATCTGGACGGATGCTGCCGTCGGCCCATATTTCCAGGGTTAACTTATCAAAATCCGTCACCTGCCCTACGCGGGTGTCTTCGATCGTAAAGTTCACTTTTTTAATGGGTGTAAAAAGTGAGTCTATCGGGATAACGCCAATGGGTTGGTTCGGTGTCTTATTGCGTTCAGCGGGAACGTATCCCCTGCCTACACTGGCTGTTATCTCCATATAGAGGCGACCCCCCTCTTCCAACGTGGCAATGAGCAGGTCCGGGTTCAGGACTTCCACATCGGAAGGCGCCTTGATGTTCCGGGCCCTGACTTCCCCTTCTCCTTCGGCGTCAACAATGAGTAGCTGCGGTTCATCAGAGTGAATCTTCAATCTCAATGCTTTCAGGTTTAAGATAATTTCCGGGGTGTCTTCTACAACATTTGGAATGGTTGAAAACTCGTGCAAAACACCATCGATTTTTACGCTGACAACAGCTGCTCCCGGAAGGGATGATAATAAGATCCGTCGCAGGGAATTGCCCAGCGTAATGCCGTAGCCCCTTTCCAGGGGTTCAACAACAAATCGCCCGTAGCTTCTATCGCCTGACTCTACCCATTCAATCTTCGGTTTTTCCATCTCAATCAAAACATTCCCTCCTAACATATGTTAGAGGTTGGGTTACCGTGAATAAAACTCGACTATAAGATGTTCCGTGATGGGGACATCCAGTTCTTCCCGGGTCGGGAAACGGATCACCTTGCCGCTCATGTTTTCCCGATCCACCTCAAGCCATTCTACAGTTCCTTGGGCAGAACCCCAGTCGGCGATTTCTCTAAACAAATTGCGGCTCCTGCGGTTTTCTCGTACAGAAACAATATCTCCCGGACGGGTCTGGTATGAGGGGATATCCACCTTACGACCGTTCACTTCAAAATGCCCGTGACGAATTAACTGCCTGGCCTCTGCCCTGGAGCGGGCAAACCCCATGCGATAAACCATGTTATCCAGGCGGCTTTCCAGGATCTGCAGCAGGATTTCTCCTGTTACCCCCTTACGACGGTCCGCTTCCTTAAAGTAGCGCCGGAACTGGTTTTCCAACACTCCGTAGATCCGACGAGCCCTTTGTTTTTCTCTTAACTGCATGCCGTATTCCGAAACCTTCTGCCTGCTTTGCCCGTGCTCGCCAGGGATATAACCTTTGCGCATAAACGCACATTTTTCGCTAAAACAGCGGTCTCCCTTAAGGTAAAGCTTAACGGCTTCCCGGCGGCACAGCCGACAGACAGCATCCTTGTATCTGGCCATACGTGGGTAGTACACCTCCTGTAATGTTAACTTTTACACCCGGCGACGCTTGGGCGGACGACAACCATTATGGGGAATCGGGGTAACATCCTTGATCATGTTTACTTCCAATCCCGCTGCTTGAAGTGAACGGATGGCAGCTTCTCGACCGGCTCCGGGGCCTTTTACGACCACCTCGACCTGCCTCATCCCGTGATCCATGGCAGTTCGCGCAGCTTGTTCCGCCGCCAACTGGGCTGCAAAAGGCGTAGATTTGCGAGATCCTTTAAAACCGACCATGCCGGCACTGGACCAGGCGATGTTATTTCCTTTCAGATCTGTAATGGTAATCATCGTATTATTAAAACTGGATTTTATATTCGCTATACCCTGCTCGACGTTTTTGCGCTCCCGGCGCTTTGTCCGGGCCTGGGTTTTTCGTTTGGCCAAGTTTTCTCTCCCTCCTTTGATCATATTGATTGGATAAACTTATGTGTCACGCTAAGCGGTGGCTCCAAAAGTCCGCTAAGCCAAGGAAACCATTACTTTTTCCGGCGTATGCCCACGGTTTTCTTGCCGCCCTTGCGAGTACGCGCGTTGTTCTTCGTCGACTGCCCGCGAACGGGTAGACCGCGGCGATGACGAATTCCCCGGTAAGAACCGATCTCCATCAGGCGCTTGACGTTCATAGCAACATCTCGCCTCAGATCGCCCTCCACGGCATAGTTCTTGTCAATAAATTCCCGTAACCGGCCAATCTCGTCTTCTGTTAAATCCCGGATCCGGGTGCTGGGGTTGATCTGGGTCCACTCCAGCGCTTTCTGTGCGCGGGAGCGCCCTATCCCAAAAATATAGGTCAGGGCCACTTCTACACGCTTATCTCTGGGCAAGTCAGTACCGGCTATCCTGGCCATACAAATCCACCTCCTTGTCTCTAAAAAAAAGTTACAATTATCACGTTTTCTAAAGATGACGGCAAAACCAATGGTTTTCTTCTATCCCTGCCGTTGTTTGTGCTTTGGATTTTCACAGATAACCATGACTTTTCCACCGCGACGTATCACTTTGCATTTTTCGCAAACGGGTTTTACTGACGGGCGCACTTTCATCTTGCTAAAGCCCCCTTGAGGTTTATTTATAACGATACGTAATTCGTCCCCTGGTTAGATCGTAGGGCGACAGTTCGACCAAAACGCGGTCGCCGGGAAGAATACGTATAAAATTCATGCGAATTTTACCGGAAACGTGGGCCAATATCTTGACCCCGTTTTTCAGTTCAACCCGGAACATAGCATTAGGTAGCGGCTCAACAACCGTGCCTTCTACCTCGATAACATCTTTCTTTTTGGACATATCCTGACATCCCTCCTTTCTAACCATGCTGGAATGATGGAAACCGGAGATAACCAGACTTAACTACCGTTCTCCTTGTTTTTCTGTCCGTTTCCAGCAGCGAGCAGCGAATTCAGTACATTTCTAATCGTTGTGTCTCTTAGAGCATTATTTTGAGCCTCAGCTTGGATTTCGGGTGATATACAACGATAAGGTTGCAAATGCTTTACATTTTTTCTCTTGGGCCGGTTTACCGGCCGAAACTGTCCATCGGATAGTAAAACACGCCGGCCTTCAAAGCCAACTACGAGATAGTGCTTTCCTTTATCCCGTCCCGCCAGGGATTTAATCAGCTGCCCCAGTTCCACCTTACTTCCTCCCTACAAAACAGTCAGGATTTCCGGGCCGTCTTCCAGGATAGCCACCGTATGCTCAAAATGAACCGAGAGTTTGCGGTCCTTGGTTACCACAGTCCAGCTGTCTTGAAGGGTTTCCACTTCCCAGGTTCCGGCATTCACCATGGGTTCGATGGCTAGAACCATTCCGGCCTCCAGCTTCGGCCCTTTGCCGGGGGCTCCAAAGTTGGGAACCTGTGGTTCTTCATGCATCTGGCTGCCGATTCCATGACCCACGTAATTGCGCACCACGGAAAAACCGGCAGATTCCGCAGTCACTTGAATAGCATTGGAGATATCATATAGCCGATTCCCCACACAGGCCTGGTCGATTCCCTTGTATAAAGCGCTTTGGCTTACTTCGATCAACTGCTTGGCCAACTGAGATATTTCTCCCACGGGAAACGTAACCGTAGCATCTCCATAATAACCCTTGTAGCAAACACCCACATCTATGCTAATAATATCTCCCGATTTTAGTCGCCTGAGACTGGGTATACCGTGTACAACTTCTTCGTTAATCGACGTGCAGATGTTGGCAGGAAAGCCGTGATAACCCAGAAAAGCGGGGCTACCACCGGACTTCTTAATGCAGCGTCTCGCCAGGGCATCCAGCTCCAAGGTCGTGATCCCCGGCCTTATAGCCTCACCCAATTCTGCCAATGTTGCGGAAACAATTTTTCCAGCCTGCCGCATCAGTTCGATTTCTTTCAACGATTTGAGTATAATCAAGGTGCAAGGCTCCTTATTTCATAAACCCCTCATAGTTCCGCATCATCATCTGACTTTCAATTTGTCGCATGGTTTCTAAAGCCACACCGACGACAATAATCAGGGCTGTCCCTCCAAAAAGCAATTCAACCCGGGATATGTCCTGTAACAACATGGGCAGAACGGCGATAAAAGCCAGCGCAAAAGCGCCAACAAAAGTCAACCTGTTCGAGACACGACCAATATATTCTGCTGTCGGTCTTCCCGGCCTTAAACCAGGAATAAATCCCCCGTATTTTTTTATATCGCCGGCAATTTTCATGGGATCAAACTGGATCGCCGTATAAAAAAAGGTAAACAAGACAATAAAGGTTGCATAAAGTGTGGTGTTTAATAACGTTCCCCACTCCATGGCTGAAGCAATTCTTTGAGCAAAGGGATGGTTAATGAAAGCCGCAATCGTGGCCGGAAACATCAGGATGGCCGACGCAAAAATAACAGGGATAACTCCGGCCTGGTTTACTTTTAAGGGAATATGAGTACTTTGACCACCATAAACCCGTCGGCCAACTACCCGCTTGGCATACTGCACGGGTATCCGCCGTCGGCCGACATCCAGGGCAACAATGCCAATAATCAACCCCAGCAGCACCAAAATAATGGGGATGATCATGTAGATGCGAACTTCGCCGATGAGAACCAGCTCAGCAGTACGACCGATCGCCCCGGGCATTCCAGCAATAATTCCGCCAAAGATGAGCAGGGATATCCCGTTACCGATACCCTTTTCCGTAATTAATTCTCCCAGCCACATTAAAAAAGCTGTTCCAGCTGTCAGGGTGATAATAATCACCAGGTAGGAAGACGTGCTGTGATCCATGATCGCCGGTTGGATAATGCTGAATGTCATCCCGGTTGCTTGCAGGAATGCCAATCCAACCGTGCCGTAGCGTGTTACCTGGATCATTTTCTTTCGACCTTCAACACCTTCTTCGCTCCATTCCTTAAACTTGGGGACAACGACAGTCAGCAACTGCATGATAATCGTAGCATTAATATACGGCATAATTCCCATGGCAAATACCGTGAAGTTGCTTAAAGCTCCACCGGCCAGGATGTCGGCAAAACCAAACAGGGTTCCTTCTTCGAAAAGCTGTGATAACAAGGAAGGGTCTATACCGGGCACCGGAATGTGAGCTCCAATCCGGAAGATGACCAGCATCGCCAGGGTAAACAAAAGCCTCTGGCGAAGTTCTGTTATTTTCCAGGCATTGCGAACCGTTTCGAGCATGGTTAAATCACCTCAGTCCGTCCACCAGCCGCTTCAATTTTCTCCTTGGCCTGGGCGCTAAAACTCTGCGCTTGAACGGTTAGTTCCTTATCTATATTGCCTTTTCCAAGTATTTTGATACCTTTTTTAAGAGATTTCACGATGCCCAGTTCTTTTAAGAGATCGGGTGTAACAAGGGCTCCCGGTTCGAAGCGATTGAGCGTTTCGATATTGACAACCGTCCATTCCGTGCGAAATTTATTCGTGAATCCACGCTTGGGAAGACGCTGAAACAAGGGCATCTGGCCTCCTTCAAAACCACGGCGAACGCTTCCCCCGGAACGGGCTTTTTGGCCTTTTTGTCCGCGACCCGCTGTTTTACCCTGGCCTGATGCGATACCGCGTCCGACCCGCTTGGAAACCGTTCTCGATCCTGGAGACGCTTTTAATTCATGTAACCGCATCGTTTTACGACACCTCCTCTACGTATGATATTCGAGAAAGGGGTTCTCTTACTCATCTTTTTCCAGGACTACCAGGTGTTGAATCCGATCAATCATCCCCCGGACCTGGGGTGTATCCTGTTGTTCTACCGTTTGATTAATGCGTTTTAAACCCAGTGCTTTTATGGTTAAACGTTGTGATGGTTTGCAGCCATGGGGACTTCTAACCAGCTTAATTCGAATTTTTTTCAACGCATACTCCTCCCCTATGCCTTGAGCTCTTCAACCTCTTTGCCGCGTATCTTGGCGACATCTTCCTTTGTCTTGAGTGCTTTTAAGCCTTCAATCGTCGCATTTACCATATTCAAGGCGTTTGCAGAACCCAGGTTTTTCGTTAAAATATCTTTTACGCCAGCCAACTCCAGGACCGCGCGGACCGGTCCACCGGCAATCACTCCAGTACCTTCAGATGCCGGTTTTAATAAAACCCGCCCGGCACCAAAATGTCCCGTAACAGGATGGGTGATCGTTGTCCCTTCCATGGGGACAAACACCAACTTTTTCTTGGCATCTTCAATTCCCTTGCGAATGGCTTCGGGCACTTCGCCGGCTTTACCCAGGCCAGCTCCTACCGTCCCGCTTTCATCTCCCACGACAACAAGTGCGCTGAAACTAAAACGGCGACCGCCTTTGACAACCTTGGCTACCCGATTGATTTTGACAACACGTTCTGTGAGTTCTCCTTTGGGTTCAACTTTTGGCAAGCTTTACCCTCCTTTCCCCATGATGGTTTAAAACTTGAGCCCATTTTCTCTGGCCCCTTCGGCCAGGGCTTTTACTCTTCCATGATAAAGGTAGCCGCCGCGATCGAACAAAACCTGTTCGATCCCCTTTTCCCTGGCCCGTTCTGCCAGGCGTTCTCCAACTACCTTAGCTGCTGCGCTATTCCCGGAAGGCGATAATTGGTTGCGTAAACCCGGTTCCAGTGATGACGCAGAAACCAGGGTTATTCCCGCTTGATCATCGATCAGTTGGGCATAGATGTGCTTTAAACTGCGATAGACGTTTAACCGAGGACGATCGGCAGTGCCACTGACCTTTCGCCGCACCCGGCGATGTCGTTTTTTCCTGGCCAGAAGTTTCTCATTTGTTCTTGCCACCTTATTTTCACCCCTTCATACCATACTGCCATCAGGCACACTGGATTATTTTCCTGCCTTTCCAACTTTACGCCTGATGTATTCCTGTTCGTACTTGATCCCTTTCCCCTTATAGGGCTCGGGAGGACGGATACGCCGAATCCGGGCCGCTGTATCTCCAACGCTTTCCTTGTCGATCCCCTTCACCACCACTTTCGTCGGTGACGGAACTTCGATCTCGATACCTTCCTTCGGCGTTAATTGGACCGGTTGTGAATAACCAACGTTCAGCACCAGGTTCTTTCCCTGGAGTGCCGCCCTGTAGCCCACACCGACCAGTTCCAGGTTTTTTGAAAACCCCTCCGTAACTCCTGTAACCATATTAGCCAGTAATGTACGCCCCAGCCCATGCATGGACCGATGTTCCTTGCGGTCCGATGGACGGAGCACAGAAGCTTGTCCTTCTGCAATCTCAATCTCCAGGCAAGTCGGAACCTGTCTTTGCAGTTGACCCTTGGGCCCTGTTACCGTAACTAAATTGCCCGGTTTAACCTTAATTTCCACCCCTTCTGGAATGGGGATGGGATTTTTGCCGATACGTGACACGATTACCACCTCCTACCAGACATAGCATATCACTTCGCCACCCAGGCCTGCCTTGCCGGCTTCCTTGTCGGTCATCAGACCCTGGGATGTAGAAATGATGGCGATCCCCAAACCGCCCAATACGCGCGGCAGTTCGTCTTTTTTCGCATAGACTCTCAACCCGGGCTTGCTAATGCGTTTGATGCCCGTAATGGCGCGCTGGGAATCTCGACCATACTTGAGATAAAGCTTTAACATTCCCTGCTCGTTATTGGAAATCCGTTCAAAATTCTTGATATATCCTTCAGCTTTTAAAATTTCGGCAATCGCATCCTTCATCCTGGAAGAAGGAACCTCAACCTTTTGATGCCCGGCCAGGTTGGCGTTGCGCACTCTTGTTAACATATCTGCAATGGGATCGGTCATCATAATAAAACACGAACCTCCTTTCTTACCACAGGGCTACCAGCTGGCCTTTTTTACACCCGGAAGCACACCCTGGTGAGCCAGCTTGCGAAAGCACAATCGACACATTCCAAACTTGCGTATATAGGCTCTCGGACGTCCGCAAAGCTCACAGCGGTTGTATCCGCGCACTTCAAACTTGGGCTTCCTCTTTGCTTTGGCTATCATTGACTTCTTGGCCACAAATATCCCTGGTTATCAAGCAACCAGGTCGCACCTCCTTTCCAGGGGGTATTGCATCTCTTGAATCGGGCAAAATTCGCTTGCCATTCTATCACGCCGCTCTAAAGGGCATGCCCAAAAGCCGAAGCAGCTCTTTCGCTTCTTCATCGGTTTTTGCTGTTGTGATAATCGCGATATCCATGCCCTGAATTTTCTCAACTTCATCATATACAATCTCCGAAAAGATAATTTGTTCTTTTAATCCTAATGAATAGTTCCCGCGGCCATCAAAAGCCTTGGGAGATATTCCTCGAAAATCCCGAACCCGGGGCAGGGCGACATTGATCAGCTTATTCATAAAATCATACATACGGTTCCCTCGCAGGGTTACTTTACAACCGATAGACATTCCCTCTCTTAGCTTAAAACTGGCAACCGATTTTTTTGCCTTGGTAATTACCGGCCTCTGTCCTGTAACCTGGGCAAGCTCTTTCACGGCGGCATCCAGCAGCTTGGGATTTTCCTTCCCTTCACCGATCCCCATATTGATCACAATCTTTTCCAGTCGCGGAGCCTCCATGGCATTCCGATAAGAGAATTTTTCCATTAAAGCCGGAAGGGCTTCTTCGAAGTATTTTTCTCTTAAGGTCGACATTCTCCATATACCTCCTTCCCCTGCGCTGCATTGCATCTCCCTTGGCTATTTCTCGCACACTCTATTTATCAATGTTCTCGCTGCACTTTTTGCACGCCCTGACTGATTTACCATCAGGAAGCTGCCGGCGTAAAATACGGGTCGGCTGCTGGCAGGAGGGACAAATCAGCATAACCTTGCTCGATGCAATAGGGGCTTCGATCTCCCTGATACCTCCCTGCGGCACTCGTTGAGTGGGGCGGGAGTGCTTTTTTATAATATTTATTCCTTCGACCAGGACTTTCTTTTCCCTGGGGAGAGAACTGATGATTTTTGCCTTTTTCCCCTTATCTTTCCCGGAAAGAATCAGGACGCGATCGCCTTTGCGAACCCGAAGTTTATGTGTGGACAACAAACACACCTCCTCTACAAAACAGCCTTGATCAAATCACTTCCGGAGCAAGAGAAACAATTCTCATAAACTCTTTTTCCCTTAGCTCCCTGGCCACCGGGCCAAAGATCCGGGTACCCCTGGGGGCTTTCTGTTCATTAATAATTACCGCCGCATTTTCATCAAAGCGGATGAAGGTGCCGTCATTTCGCTGGTATCCTCTTTTAACCCTGACAATAACGGCGCGAACCACGTTTCCTTTTTTCACAACTCCTCCGGGGGTTGCTTCTTTAACCGAGGCGACAATAATATCGCCAACACTGGCTGCTTTTCGCTTGGAGCCACCAAGGATCCTGATACACATAATCTTTCGGGCCCCCGTATTATCGGCGACATTTAGAACTGTTTGGTTCTGGATCACTTCGGCCCCTCCTTTCGCTCAGGCTACAACTGTGACTTCTCCAGCACTTCGATCAAACGCCAGCTTTTCTCTTTGCTCAGCGGGCGTGTTTCCATAATCTTCACTTTATCCCCCACCCGGCACTCGTTGTTGGTGTCGTGAACCTTATATTTTTGTGTTTTCCGCAAGCTCTTACCGTATAGTGGATGCCGCATGATTCGCTCCACGGCAACCACGGCGGTCTTGTCCATTTTGTTGCTGACCACTTTGCCAATACGAACCTTCCGTGTATTTCTCTCCAAACCGCTGCCTCCTTTCTGGCATCTTAAACTCGGGTTGCAGACAGCTCTCTCTCCCGTTGAACTGTTTTTACGCGGGCAATGGTTTTACGAACCTCTCGGATCCGCATGGTATTTTCCAGTTGGCCGGTAACCATTTGAAAGCGCAGGTTAAACAGTTCTTCCTTTAGCTCCCGGATTTTATCCTGAAGCTCCTGGTTTGAAAGCTCACGAATCTCGCTCACCTTCATGGGCTTCACCACCTATTTCTTCTCTTTTCACAAATTTGCATTTAACGGGCAGCTTGTGGGACGCCAGGCGCATGGCTTCTCTCGCGGTATCTTCAGGCACACCGGCCAGTTCAAACATGACTCTTCCCGGCTTCACCACGGCAACCCAGTATTCCGGGGAACCTTTTCCTTTGCCCATCCGAGTTTCTGCCGGTTTCTCGGTTACCGGTTTGTGGGGAAATATTTTGATCCATATTTTCCCACCCCGCTTAACATAGCGGGTCATGGCAATCCGGGCCGCTTCAATTTGCTGGCTCGTGACCCAACTCGGTTCCAGCGCCTGCAGCCCGTATTCTCCAAAGTCGATCTCCGTGCCACCTTTGGATATACCTTTCATTCGCCCTCGTTGGTGTCGACGAAATTTACTTCTTTTGGGCATTAGCATGATCTTTCCCTCCTCCCTGGCCCTGCTCACTTGCCTTTTTCATTTCAGGAAGGATTTCACCTTTATAAATCCATACTTTTACGCCGATTCGACCATAGGACGTATGTGCCTCCACAAAGCCATAATCGATATCAGCACGGAGTGTTTGCAATGGAACCGTTCCTTCATGATAGCTCTCAGTTCGAGCCATTTCGGCGCCTCCAAGGCGACCTTTACAGACGATCTTAACCCCTTTAGCGCCCGCGCGCATGGTTCTGAAAACCGACTGTTTCATGGCACGGCGAAAAGCAATTCTCCTTGTTAACTGCTGTGCTACGTTTTCGGCAACCAGGTAGGCATCCATTTCCGGGGTTTTTATTTCCATGATATTGATGTGGAGCTTCTTTCCCGTAAGCTTTTCCAGGTTGCGGCGAAGTTGATCAACACCCGAGCCACCTTTGCCGATAACCATACCCGGTTTGGATGTATGAATGTTCACCCGCACGTTGTTGGCGGCTCGATCAATTTCAATGCGAGAAACACCGGAATTTTTTAATTGACCCTTAATATGCTGGCGAAGTTTGATGTCCTCGTGAACCAGCTGGGTATAGTCTTTCTCGGAATACCAGCGGGCATCCCAATCTCGAAACACACCGACACGAAAACCGATAGGGCTTATTTTTTGACCCAACGATTAATCCTCCTCTCTTTCCCGTATAACAACGGTTATATGACTGGTACGCTTGTTTATACGGCTAGCTCTTCCCATGGCCCGTGGCCTGAAACGCCTTAACGTAGGTCCTTCATCGACATAACCTTTGTCGATATAAAGATCCTCACGCTTCATCTCGTAGTTGTGTTCAGCGTTAGCTATCGCTGAATTCAACACCTTTTCAATGATGGATGATGCCCTCTTGGGTGTAAAACGAAGGATGGAAAGAGCTTCGTCAACGCCTTTTCCCCTGATCAAATCCATCACGATCCGTGCTTTGCGGGGAGCTATCCGAATAAAACGGGCTTGTGCTTTTGCTTCCACATCTTATACCCCCTTACCTCATGCACCGCAGTAAATAATGAAACCCATCGAAAGTGGCCGTAACACCTCAACAACAAGCAGCCCATTCCTGCTACCTACTTGAGAGAAGTCGACCGTTCCGTGTGAGATCCGTGGCCGCGAAACGTGCGCGTTGGTGAAAATTCTCCGAGTTTATGCCCCACCATATCCTCGGAAATATAGATGGGGACATGTTTTCGTCCATCATGGACGGCTATCGTATGCCCAACCATATCCGGGAATATGGTAGAACGACGGGACCAGGTCTTGATCACGCGTTTTTCTCCCGTTTTATTCATCTTGTCGATTCTGGCCTTTAATCTCTGGTCAACAAACGGGCCTTTCTTTACCGAACGTCCCACTCAATCACCCCTTTATATCAAAATACGAGGTCCTGGTAAATAACCATGGAAACCTATCACTAACCATCAGGAGAACGCTTTGGACATTAGCTCCGCTTGCGGACGATAAATTGATCCGACTTTTTCTTTTTGGTCCGGGTTTTATAACCCAGGGTGGGCATCCCCCAGGGTGACATGGGACTCTTCCGTCCTATGGGTGCTTTCCCTTCTCCACCACCATGGGGATGATCGACAGGATTCATCGCGGAACCCCGAACAACGGGCCTATAGCCCAGCCATCGTGAGCGGCCTGCTTTACCAATGCTCAGGTTTTCATGATCAACGTTGCCAACCTGACCGATAGTCGCTTTGCATTCCGTCAAGATCAGGCGGACTTCTCCCGACGGCAGCTTGATGTGGGCATATTTTCCTTCCTTGGCCATAAGTTGCGCCACGTTGCCGGCCGATCGGACCATTTGGCCGCCTTTACCAGGCTTCATTTCAACATTATGAACCAGGGATCCAACAGGGATATTCCGAAGTTTTAAGCAGTTCCCAGGTCGGATTTCAGACCCTTCGCCTGAACTGATAGTGGCACCTGGCTTCAGCCCTACCGGCGCAAGGATATAGCGTTTTTCGCCGTCGGCATAAGTCAGCAGCGCGATGCGCGCTGACCTGTTGGGATCATACTCAATGGCCGAAACTTTGGCCGGTATCCCCTCTTTATCACGTTTAAAATCAATTATTCTGTACTTTCGCTTGTGGCCTCCACCGCGGTGTCGGACCGTAATACGTCCGGCTGTGTTTCGACCGGCATTTTTCTTTAAGGGTTCAAGCAGTGCTTTATCCGGTTCGGACTTGGTTATTTCGTCAAAGGTGGAAACCGTCATGAAGCGCCGTCCCGGAGATGTTGGTACAAACTTTTTAAACGCCATGACCCTAAAGGCACCTCCTTCCTTATAAATCGACAATACAGGTTCATCAACCAGGTTACTCAAATATTTCGATGGTTTTGCTGCCTTCTTTTAACGTGACTATAGCTTTTTTCCAGGAAGACGTATAACCCCTGTAAATGCCAAACCGCTTGGGCTTACCCTTCATGTTCATGGTATTTACCGCTTGTACCTGAACATCGAATATCTCTTCTACGGCATTTTTGATTTCGATTTTATTTGCGCGTTTATCCACCTTGAAACAATACTTGTTTTCTTCCATCAAGCCGGTCGTTTTCTCTGTCACCAGGGGTTTAATGATAATGTCCCGGGGATCTCTCATGAGGCAAACACCTCCTGCACTGTAGCCACCGCATCAGCTGTAAGAATCAACCTGTCGCAGTTGAGAATGTCGAGCACATTGATCTGCTGGGCCACGGTCGTTTTCACCCTGGGAAGATTGCGCCCTGATTTGAATACATTTTCATCCGGGCCGGCTGTCACCAGAAGGACACGACCTTCAGCATTGAGGTTGTCCAGGATGTTCACAATTTCCCTGGTTTTTGGCTGAGGAAGATGGAGACTTTCCAGCACGATCAGTTCATTCTGCTGCACCTTGGCGGAAAGGGCTGATCGCATGGCTGCTCGGCGCACTTTTTTGGGCAGCGCATAGCGATAACTCCTCGGCTTTGGACCGAAAACAACACCACCACCGGCCCAAATCGGTGAACGAATCGTGCCGTGCCGGGCCCTTCCAGTCCCCTTCTGGCGCCAGGGTCTGCTGCCCCCGCCCCGCACTTCGGCCCTGGTTTTCGTACTTGCTGTGCCGCGGCGCCGATTATTAAGCAACATTTGGGAGACATCGAATAAAAGGTGTTCTTTGACGTCCGCGCCAAAAATATCCTCATGCAGCTCCAACTCTCCCACACGTTCTCCTTGACCATTGTATACATCCACTGTGGGCATCAAACACACAGCCCCCTTTCTTGCTGTCATTCGCTTAGCTAACCTTGACCGATTCTTTGACCATGAGCAAAACGCCCCGCGGGCCAGGAACCGCTCCCTTGAGCAACAAAATATTTTTTTCCGGATCAACCTTCACTACTTCCAACTTCTGCACGGTAACTCTCTCTCCGCCCATCCGACCAGGCAATTTCATGCCTTTAAAGACCCGGGCAGGATCGATAGAACCTAAGGTGCCAGGTCCACGGTGATATCGAGAGCCGTGAGACATGGGCCCCCGTGCATGCCCGTGACGTTTAATGGACCCGGCAAAGCCTTTGCCCCGAGAAACACCAGTCACATCAACATAATCTCCCGAATTAAAAATATCTGCTTTTATGTCCTGGCCGATTTCGTAAGCCCCCACATCGGATAGTTTGAACTCCCGAATGTACTTCACAGGACCCACGCCAGCTTTCTCCAGGTGGCCTTTGACCGGCTTGTTTAATCGATTTTCTTTTTCTCGCTGGAAACCAACCTGGATAGCCGTATAACCATCTTTTTCCGGTGTTTTCTTACTGATGACCGTGCAGGGTCCCGCTTCCAGAACCGTTACGGGAATGGAGCGACCACTGTCATCAAAGATCCGGGTCATACCTACTTTTTTTGCCATAATTGCCTTTTCCATCTCCAATACCCCCTTTCTCTCCACGAGTCCTACAGCTTAATCTCGATATCTACCCCGGCAGGCAGATCCAGCCTCATCAGGGCATCAACGGTGTTGGGTGTGGGCTCAATAATGTCGATCAACCGCTTGTGCGTGCGCATCTCAAATTGTTCCCTGGAATCCTTGTACTTGTGCGGCGCTCGAATCACCGTATAAATGCTTTTTTCCGTGGGAAGGGGTACAGGGCCTGCAACAGATGCCCCGGTTCTTTTAGCCGTATCGACAATTTTTCCGGCCGATTGATCCAGCAGGTTGTGATCAAATGCTTTCAGCCGGATCCTGATTTTCTGGTTTGACATCGTGCTCCTCCTTTGCGTCTGATTCCTGTAAACAGACTGCTCCGCAAAAATTTCCCGCCGGATTGGCGGCAACCTCTTACTTCATCGCTAAAAATCTTTGCCTTCTATTCGATAATGGATGTGACCACGCCGGCGCCGACGGTTCGTCCGCCTTCCCGGATGGCGAAGCGCAGGCTTTCCTCGATGGCAATAGGGGTGATCAGCTCAATCACCATGTTCACATTGT
>PWRN01000057.1 GCA_003556225.1 Syntrophomonadaceae bacterium | reverse complement strand
TTGTATGCAGCAACATCCTGGGCAGCTGCTACGGCACCACGGGACCGGCTTCACTGGATATGAAGACAGGCAAACCTTACGGCATGAGCTTTCCGGTGATCACCATCAAGGATATGGTGCGGGTCCAAAAAATTTTGCTGGAGCACCTGGGCGTGCGGGAAGTGGTTGCCGTTGTTGGTGGTTCTTTGGGCGGCATGCAGGCCCTGGAGTGGGCGGTCATGTATCCCCAGATGGTGCGCAGCGTGATCGCCATCGCCACCTCCGGGCGGTTTTCACCCATCGGCATTGCGTTTAACCAGTCTGCCCGACGGGCGATCATGAACGATCCTCTCTGGCGGCGGGGGCAGTATTACGGGCGAGAAATGCCCCGCCAGGGGTTGGAGCTGGCCCGCATTATTGCAACCATTACCTACCGCAGCAATGAATCCTTTGAGCGTCGCTTCGGCCGGGAGCTCCAAAAGGCAGCAGAAAGTAACCCCTTTGCCTTTTACGAGCAATTCGCCGTGGAAAGTTACCTGGGTTACCAGGGAGAAAAACTGACCAGGCGTTTCGATCCCAATGCCTACCTCTACCTTTCCAAGGCCATGGACCTGCACGACCTGGGGCGAGGCTATACATCTTACGAGGCCGCTTTACGCCGGATCAGCCCGGTGGTCTTTCTCATGGGTATCAGCACCGATATATTATTTTATCCGCGGGAAGTTCGCGGCCTTGCCGTGGAGATGCGGCGTTGCGGCGTGGACGCGCGGTATGATGAACTGGAATCCCCTCACGGTCACGATGCGTTCTTAATGGAGTTTGCCCAGATGAAGGAATATATTGAAGGTTGCCTGCAAGAAGTTCAGCGAAAAAGGAAATAATGCCCTGTTTAGGGCAGGGATTTTGGGCAACCTTGTATAATATTACGGAGTAGAAGGGAGGGAGAGCCTGCTTCCACTTCAGCAGTGGCGGAACAGGCGACATTTTTGCAAATCGAAAAAATGGAAGTCGGGGCATTTGCGGCCAACTGCTACCTGGTTGCTTGTAAAGAAACCAGGCATGGTGTGATCATCGATCCCGGGGCAGAGGGCAAGCAGATCATTAAACAGGCGGAAAAAATGGGCATGAACGTAAACTACATAATAAATACCCACGGTCACATCGATCATGTGGGTTCCAACATGGAAGTCAAAAATGCGTTCGATGTCCCTGTGATGGTGCACGAGAAAGACGCCTCCATGTTTCGCAGCCCCCAGGCCAGCCTGGCCATTTTTACAGGAAAAGGAAAGTTAAAGCCTCCCGACCAGACTTTCCGGGAAGGCGATGAGTTCCAGGTGGGCCAGCTCACGATCCGGATCCTGGAAACTCCCGGGCACACGCCGGGGAGCGTTACCCTGGATATAAATGGCCGACTCTTCACCGGTGACACGCTGTTTGCCGGCTCTATCGGGCGGACGGATTTGCCCGGCGGTTCTTACAGGCAAATTATTGAAAGTATCAAGCAAAAAATCCTGGTTTACCGGGATGACACGGTGGTCTATCCCGGTCATGGTCCCCTCACCACCGTCGCGGAAGAGCGCCAGTTCAACCCATTTTTAGCGTAAATGTAGATAATGGATCGTAAATAAGGACATGCAATCCCTTGACATACTACTGGATGGAAGGGTCGATCAATGATGAAAACAATTCCCGAGCAATATCTCATCGGTGCGGCTGCGGCCGATGGGCAGCATACCCTGACCGCCTTTGACGCAGCACTGATAAAAATTGGTATCGGAGACTGTAACCTGGTGCGGGTGAGCAGTATTTTACCTCCCGGCTGCCAGGAGGTCCCAGAAGGTTTTCGGTTCCCCGATGGATCCCTGGTGCCAACAGTCTACGGCGTAGCCAACAGCTCTACGCCCGGGGAGCGGGTAGCTGCCGCTGTCGGGATTGGGTTCTATCACGATAGTTTTGGCGTAATCATGGAGCATTCGGGCCTTTTGACCGCGGAAGAGGCCCGCGGTAAAGTTGAAGAAATGATCCGGGAAGCTTTTGTAATCCGGGGGATGGAGCTCAAGGGCATAAAAATCAAGAGCACTGAACACCGCGTCACAACTGCCGGGGCGGCCGTTGCAGCCGTTGCCCTCTGGTAAGGGAGGGAATCCCTTGGAACTTTGGTATTCCGAGCTCCAGACTCCCAACTTGGGTTTTTCCTGCAAGATCAGAGAAACACTCTGCCGCCTCCAGACAACCTACCAGGAATTGGCGGTCTTAGATACTTTTGAGTTCGGTAAAATGCTGGTGCTGGACGGGATGGTTCAGACGACCGATCTTGATGAATTTGTCTACCACGAAATGATCGTTCACGTCCCCTTGCGCACCCACCCTAACCCGACAGAAGTGCTGGTGATCGGCGGAGGTGACGGGGGTGCTATTCGGGAGGTTTGTAAATATCCTTCCGTGAAACGGGCGACCCTGGTGGAAATCGACCCCCAGGTGGTGCAAGCGTCCCGGCAATTTTTCCCTCAGATCAGCTCCAGTCTGGATGACCCCCGGGTAGATGTCTTGCATGCCGATGGCGTGGAATACATCCGTTCTTTCTCCGACATGTTTGACGTGGTCATCATTGATTCCACGGAGCCCATTGGACCCGCGGAAAGCCTCTTCCAGCCTCCCTTTTATCAGTCTGTTTATCGGGCGTTAAAAGAGGACGGTGTCCTGGTGGCCCAGTCTGAATCCCCTTTTGTGAATGCTGACTTGATCCGCAGCGTCCAGGAACGCCTCAGGGCGATATTTCCTTCTACATATCTCTATCTGGCTTCCATTCCCACTTATCCCAGCGGGCTGTGGAGCTTTTCACTGGGAACCAAGCACTATAATCCCCTGGATCCTCAGAACAATTTTATTCCCCGGGATACCCGCTACTACTCCTCTCAAATGCACCGGGGTGCGTTTTCTTTGCCCCGTTTCGTCTCCGACTTAATGGCACCTGGCTCGTCGCCGGGAGCATAAATCACCTGTAAGGGGGAGAACATATATGCCTGGAAAGTACATATTTGTCACCGGAGGGGTAGTTTCTTCCCTCGGCAAAGGTATCACGGCGGCGTCGCTGGGATGCCTCTTGAAAAGCCGCGGTATAAAAGTCAGTATTCAAAAACTGGATCCGTATATTAATGTCGATCCAGGCACCATGAGCCCCTACCAGCACGGGGAGGTCTTTGTGACCGATGACGGGGCGGAAACCGACCTGGACCTGGGACATTACGAACGCTTTATCGATTTTAATCTCACCAAGAACAACAATGTAACCACGGGAAAAATTTACTGGTCGGTCATTAATAAAGAACGGCAGGGAGACTACCTGGGTGGAACAGTGCAGGTGATTCCCCACATCACCAATGAGATAAAAGAATGCATCCAGCGCGCTGCACAGGATCCCCGGGTAGATATCATGATCACAGAAATCGGGGGAACTGTCGGTGACATCGAGAGCCTGCCCTTCCTGGAAGCCATCCGGCAGATGAAGACCGATTTGGGCCGGGAAAACGTTTGCTATATTCACGTGACCCTGGTGCCGTTTTTGGAGCGCACGGGGGAATTAAAAACCAAGCCAACCCAGCACAGCGTAAAGGAGCTCCGCAGCATCGGGATTCAGCCGGATACCATTGTCTGCCGCACAGAACACCCCCTCTCCCAGGAATTCAGGGAAAAAATCGCCCTTTTTTGTGATATTAAAGCCCGGGAAGTCATTGAAAACAGGAGTATCTCCAATATATACCAGGTCCCCCTGCTGCTCCATGAAGAAGGTCTGGATCAAATTGTTTTGGAAAAACTGGGCCTTGCCGGGGGCGAGGCGGATTTAAGGGAATGGGAGGAAATGGTTAACCGCATCAACGGGTTGGAAGAGCAGGTTACCGTTGCGCTGGTGGGCAAATATACAGCGCTGAAGGATGCCTATATCAGTGTGCTTGAAGCACTGAGTCACGGGGGGATCAGCAACCAGGTTGAGGTTAATGTACGCTGGATTGATGCCGAGCAGCTGGAAAAAGAAGACGACCCATCCATGGTAGAGAAGCTTTTTGCGGGGGTCCACGGGATCCTCGTGCCGGGAGGGTTTGGAGAGAGAGGCATCGAAGGAAAAATACGGGCAGTGAAGTATGCACGAGAGAAGAAAGTGCCCTTTTTAGGGTTGTGCCTGGGGATGCACTGTGCCGTGGTAGAAATCGCTCGCCATGTTTGCGGCATGGATAAGGCCCATTCCATGGAATTCTATGCCCCGACACCCTACCCCGTGATCCATCTCCTGCCCGAACAAAAGGATATCTCATCCAAGGGAGGGACCATGAGATTAGGTCTCTACCCCTGTAAAATGGATGAATCCAGCCGCTCCTTTCAAGCCTACCGGGAAACGATCGTATATGAGCGGCACCGTCACCGCTATGAATTTAATAATGTCTACTGGGAAGATTTTGAAAAAGCAGGGGTGCTTTTCGCTGGCACCTCACCGGACCGCCGGTTGGTGGAAATCGTCGAAGTCGTCGATCACCCCTGGTTTGTCGCTACACAATTCCACCCCGAATTCAAATCCCGGCCCCACCAAGCCCATCCTCTGTTCCACGATTTCATTGCCATGGCCTCTTCCTACAAGCAGGAACCGCAACATTTTTTACACTTGAAGCAGGAATGATATAGGTGAAATAGAAAGAGTATATTTATGGAAGTCTCCCGGGAGGAGATGTGATGGGTGGGAAAAAACTGGTTGCCGCTTTATTTGTAGCGGTGCTCTTGCTGGCCGTGGGCCTGGGCCTTCGAGAAATCATCAAGCCCTTACCAGCGAGAAGAGACGCCCCTGGCCATCTGGAAAATGCCGTGGGGATTATCTATATTGATGGCGTGATTGCTGCCGGGGATGGCGGGCTTTTCTCCCCCGGTGGGGCGGATCGCCTGCAGGAAGATTTACGCCGGGCACAGGATGATCACACCCGGGCCCTGGTGATTCGCATCAACAGTCCCGGGGGCAGCGCCGCCGCTTCCCAGGAAGTATTCCAGGAGATTGAGCGCGTGCGGAACAAAGGCAAGGTAGTCGTAGTCTCGATGGCCGATGTGGCCGCTTCGGGAGGCTACATGATCGCCTGCGCTGCCGATCACATTGTCGCCAGTCCCGCTTCCATTACAGGAAGCATCGGGACCATCATCGATGCTTCTCATGCGGAAGGCCTCTATGAGCTGTTGGGGATCGAATACGAGGTTATTAAAAGCGGGCCTTATAAGGACGCCCTCAGTCCCGGACGTTCCCTCACAGAGGAGGAGCGGCTTTTTTTCCAGGAGATGATCGACGATATTTATAACCAGTTTGTTGACCTGGTTGCCGAGCGCCGTTCCCTGGGCCGGGAAGAAGTTCTTGCCGTGGCGGACGGGCGCATATTGACCGGAAAGCAGGCCCTGGAAGCCGGCCTGGTAGATCAGCTGGGGAACCTTTACGATGCCATCGACAAGGCGGCTGAACTGGCGGATATTCCCGGGGAGCCGCAGATTTATCGCTACCGCACCAGGGACTTCTGGACACGCTTTGCCGTGGGCGGCCGGGATGCAGGCCTGGCACAATTGCGGCCTCTTTTTGAACACCTGTTGTTTCTTCTCCCCTAGAAAGGAGCGCACATGTTAAAAGGATTTCTCGATGATTTTTACGATACGCTATTCCAACCAAGCAGGGGGATAGCCAGGATCGCCACGGCAAGAACAGTCTGGCATGGCCTGGCCGTTTACCTGGTTGTCAACGTGATTGTATCCCTGGCCACGGTAAACATTCCTGCTGTCACGGAACAGGATTTTTCATACTGGATTACGCCGGATCTGGCTCCCCTGATTCCCCTGGAGATCATTGAAGGGATGCTGCGCTTCATTCCCCTGGTGTCTGTCCTGCTCTACCTGGTCTTTGGGCCGCTATATTTTTTGTTTTCTGTCGCTGTGCTGCAGTTTATATCCCGGCTTTTCGGAGGAGAAGGCAACCCCTCAAGCCTGGGTGCGGTCCTGGGTTATGCCAGCTTGCCCTATGTGATTGTGGCCGTGGGCGGTCTCTTTTCGCGCTATACCACCTTCAATATTATCGGGCTCATCTCCCTGGGGGCTTTTCTCTGGTCTGTGGGCCTGAAAGTGGCCGGAATAAAAGCGGTGCACAATTTTTCCTGGGGCCGCGCTTCCCTGGTTTTTTTCATGCCAGCTATTGTTGTCATTACGGTATTTTTCGTGTTTTTACTCCTTTTTATTGTTTTCCTGGTTCCCCTGGCGGCGCAAATCTTTGAAAGCCTCCCCGGCGGCATCCTTTCCGCCTGAACCTATCCATCGATCAGTTAATCTAGATGACGGCAGTGGCCAGGGGAAAATCTGGCCGGGAAGAACTGCCCGGGCCGGTTTTGTCTTTTTCCACCAGGGGCTGCGGGGAAGCGGTAAAGGTTTTTCTTGATCATTCTGGGAGGGAGAGAAGATGATGAGTTTGGTTACATTACGGGACGTGCTTGGCCCGGCAGAAAAAGGGCGCTACGCAGTCGGGGCTTTTAATGCCAACAACATGGAGATTGTCCAGGCGATCATCGAAGCAGCCCTGGAGGAGCGGGCTCCCGTTATCCTGCAGGCCAGCCAGGGAGCCATCCGCTATGCCGGCCTGGAACATATCGTGTCCCTGGTCAATACCGCGGCCCTGGGCGCCGATCTCCCGGTGGTGCTGCACCTGGATCATGGAACGGATTTTGACCAGGTCATGCGCTGTATTCGACACGGTTTCAGTTCGGTCATGTATGACGGTTCCGGACTTCCCCTGGAGGAAAATATCGCCACAACCTGCCGGGTGCTAGAAGTCGCGCGAGCCGTAGGCGTTTCCGTGGAAGGAGAGTTGGGCAAGATCGGCGGCACAGAGGACGATGTCTCTGTGGAAGAGCGCGATGCCATGTACACGGATCCGCTTGAGGCGAAACGGTTTGTTGATGAAACCGGGGTTGACGCGCTGGCCATTGCCATCGGGACGGCCCACGGCCCCTACAAGGGCGAGCCCAAGCTGGACTTCTCACGCTTAATGAAGATCCGCGAGCTAACCGGGGTGCCAATCGTGATGCACGGTGCTTCCGGGGTTCCTGATGAGGCGATAAAAAAAGGCATTGAGCTGGGGGTACGCAAGATCAACATTGATACGGAATTACGACAGGCTTTCACCGGGGGAATCAAGTCTTTTTTGGCTGCAGAACCGGAGAACATCGATCCCCGCAAAATCCTGGGGCCGGCAAAAGAAGCCATGAAAGCCGTTGTGAAAGGGAAAATGCGTCTTTTCGGTTGTGCTGGGAAGGCCTGATCTTTTTTGATCACCATGAATGGCGGGAGGATGCGGATGTGAAATTCTTTTTAGATACGGCCAATATTCAAGAGATTCGGGAAGCGGTTTCCTGGGGCATTATCAGCGGGGTCACAACCAACCCCACCTTGATCGCCCGGGAGGAAGGCAGCTTTGAAAACATGATCAAGGTCATCTGCCAGGAGGTGGATGGACCGGTCAGTGTAGAAGCAGTGAGTACCCGTGCGGAAGATATGGTGGCGGAAGCCCGTCGCCTGGCCCGTCTCGCTTCCAATGTTGTCGTGAAGATCCCCATGGGGGTAGAAGGCTTAAAGGCGGTTTCCCGCCTGGAAGGGTCAGAAAACATTCACTGCAACGTAACCCTGGTGTTTTCCGTGAATCAAGCACTCCTGGCTGCCAGGGCCGGGGCCAGCTACATCAGTCCTTTCGTGGGAAGAATCGATGATATCGGCTGGGACGGCATGGGGCTGATCAGGGAAATGGTGAACGTGCTGGAGCGGCAGAAGCTGGGCTCCCAGGTGATCGCTGCCAGCATTCGTCACCCCAGGCATGTACATGAATCTGCGGCGGCAGGCGCCCAGATTGCTACCCTACCTTTGTCTGTGCTCCAGCAGATGGCGGAGCACCCGTTGACAGACCTGGGAATTCAGCGGTTCCTGGCGGACTGGGAAAAGGTACAGAAAAACATGGGGTGATCAAGGTTTTTGTTAAGGCGATGTTCCCGGCTAGAAACGTGAAAGGATCGCCGATTCATTAAAGGAGTGGGATGCAGATGGAACGAGAACTTGCCCTGGAATTCGTGCGGGTTACGGAAGCGGCTGCCCTTTCCTCCGGGAGGCTCATGGGACGCGGCGATAAGGAAGCTGCTGACCGGGCAGCCGTGGAGTCGATGCGCCGGGCTTTTGATACAGTCTATATTGACGGGATCGTGGTCATCGGAGAAGGCGAGATGGACGATGCGCCGATGCTCTACATTGGGGAAAAGGTTGGCGCGGGAACCCCGCCCCAAGTTGACGTGGCCGTAGATCCCCTGGAAGGGACCAACCTGGTAGCCAAAGGGCTGCCCAATGCCCTCTCTGTCCTGGCGGTGGCTCCCCGCAATTGTCTGCTGCACGCCCCGGATATGTACATGGATAAGATCGCGGTTGGACCCAAGGCGGCAGGATGTATCAACCTGGATGATCCGATCGAGAGCAACGTGCGCAATGTGGCCCGGGCCCTGGGCAAAGAGGTGGAAGATATTGTGGCCATCGTCCTGGACCGACCGCGGCACGAACATATCATCAAAGAGTTGAGAAGACTTGGGGCCCGGGCGCGATTAATCAGTGACGGCGATGTTTCTGCTGCGATGTCTACAGCCATCGAAGAGGCCGGGGTGGATATTCTTTTTGGCATCGGAGGTGCCCCGGAGGGTGTGCTGGCCGCCGCTGCACTGAAATGTATGGGAGGTGAGATTCAGGGGCGCCTTGTCCCGGAAGATGAAGAAGAAATAGCCCGGATCAAGGAAATGGGCCTGGAAGATCCCCGGCAGCTGCTGCTCATGGAAGATTTGATCCGGGGTGACGACGTGATTTTTGCTGCCACGGGGATTACCGACGGGGACTTCCTGCAGGGAGTTCGTTACGCGGGAACCACGGCGACAACTCACTCCCTGGTGATGAGAAGTGTCACCGGGACCATTCGATTGATCAAGGCAACCCACCAGCTTCGCCTCAAGCCTCATTACGTGGCACGCAGCTGCCAGGGCGAGAGCGGCGGCGTATAAAGCTTCTCCAGAGCGGAATCATCCAGGAGGTGAGCCCCGGGCAGCGCCTGTTCAGCTGAAAACTGCCAGGGCAAATCATTGAACATGTGGCTGGCTCTATTCATGAACGCAGCGCTGATTGTTCTGGCGGGCAGTCAGCTGGCCCGGAACGCGGAGCGTATATCCAGGGGCCTGGGCTTAAGTAGTGCCTGGGCGGGAGCTCTCCTACTCCCTCTTGCCACATCTCTTCCCGAACTCGTAACCTGTGGCCGGGCTGCCATGATTGACGCCCCGGACCTGGCCGGGGGGAATATTTACGGCAGCATCCTCTTTAACCTCGTCTTCATTGCCTTAATTGACCTGGCCCAGGGACGCGGCCCCCTGACAGCCAAGCGCAAGAAGATCCTCATTTTAACGGGCATGTTGAGCGTTTCTGCCATTGCTCTTTCTATCTTGGGCATCTGGTTGGCCCTGCCCGTTGGCCTGGGATGGGTAGGCTATGATACCCTGGCCATCGTGCTCCTCTACCTGGTCGGCAGCAGCCTGATCGTGGGCACGGACAAACGCGTTTCTGTCCAGCTGCTGCCGGAAGAGCACGGCCGGGCCACCCCTGCATCGGACCGCCGCAGGGAACTCTACCAGGGTCTACTGATTTTTTCTGCCGCAGGGGCGGTGATTGTCTTTGCCGGCATTAACTTGACCGACGCGGCGGACCGAATTGCCCTGGCAACGGATTTGAACCAAACATTGATTGGTTCGCTCTTTATTGCCATTTCCACGTCACTGCCAGAGCTGGTCACGATTTTATCCGCCGTGCGCCTGGGATATGTTGAAATGGCCATTGGAAATGTATTTGGGGCTAACTTTTTCAACATCCTGCTGTTTTTTTTCACTGACCTCTTTTACCGGGATGGCCCGCTGCTATCCAGCCTGGCCGGCGCCAATGTCTTTGTGGGCATCATGGCAATCTGCTTGAGTCTGGTGGCCGTGATCAGCCTGGTCTACCCTTTTCGACGACAGTGTTTACGCATGGGCCTGCCTTCACTGGTTATCTTGGGGGGATACCTGCTGGCTTTTGCCTTCCTGTTTTTTGCAAACTGATCAGAAAGCGAGCGAGGACGATGCAATTAACTGAACTGGAAACTTTAAACCTGGAGGAGCTGCAAAAACGAGCCAAAGACGCCGACGTTAAAGGGTTCAGCAGCATGAAAAAACGAGACCTGATTTTTGCCCTGCTGCGGCAGGAAGCCGAAGCGGAAGGCTTAATTTTCGCCGAAGGCATCCTGGAAATCATGCCGGACGGATATGGCTTTTTACGAAGAGTGAATTACCTCCCCCACGAAAATGATATCTATATTTCAGCTTCCCAGATTCGTCGTTTCAGCCTGCGAACGGGGGACCAGGTTTCAGGGAAAGTTCGCCCGCCCAAGGAAAATGAACGGTATTATGCGCTACTCCATGTCGAGGCTGTCAACAACCAGGACCCGGAGAAGGCGGCGCTTCGACCCCATTTTGCCGAGCTGATCCCCGTCCATCCGGACTTTCAGCTTTCCCTGGAGAAAGATCCGGAGGACATGGCCACACGGATTATTGACCTGTTGATCCCTGTCGGTAAAGGCCAGCGCGGCTTGATTGTGTCCGCACCCAAGGCGGGGAAAACCCTGCTTCTGAAAAAGATCGCAAACAGCCTGGCCTACAACTATCCCCAGCTGGACTTGATCGTTTTACTCATTGATGAGCGACCCGAAGAAGTGACCGACATGAGCCGCTCGGTCCGCGGGGAAGTGTTGAGTTCTACTTTTGATGAGAAGCCGGATAACCACGTGCGGCTGGCCGAACTGGTTCTAGAGCGGGCCCAGCGCCTGGTGGAACAGGAGAGAGACGTGGTCATTCTGCTGGACAGCATTACGCGCCTGACCAGGGCGTACAATTTGGTTATTCCCCCCAGCGGGCGAACCCTATCAGGAGGCATAGATCCTGCAGCATTTCACAAACCCAAGAAATTTTTTGGGGCAGCGCGCAATATCGAAGATGGAGGAAGCCTGACCATTTTGGCGACATCTCTGGTAGACACCGGCAGTCGCATGGATGATGTCATTTATGAAGAATTCAAAGGAACGGGGAACATGGAGCTGCACCTGGATCGCAAGATTGCCGAGCGGCGCTATTTCCCTGCCATCGATATTCCCCGCTCTGGAACTCGTAGGGAGGAACTTCTGTTGAATGAAAACGCCATTGAACTTATGTGGGCCCTGCGACGTTCCATGAATGTCTCTTCTTCCTCCGATTTTTTAGAGGCCCTCATCGAGCGATTGAAAAAAACCGACAGCAATGCCTCCTTTCTCGCGAACCTGCATAACCTCTAGGGACAGGTTAAACGAGCCGGATTTCTGGTTTAGAGATTGCCAGATACATCCCCTTGCAACCCGCTGCTTGAAAACAAACAACCTGGAAATATAAACAGAAGAAAGCGCCGGATCCTTTGAGTATGTCTCTTAGTCGTTCGAGTGCGCCTTGTTTTTTGTGTTGTCAAACGGGGCATTATTTGTTATGATAGATTTCGCGCATGGCAAAAAAGGATTTACAGAAAACACGTTTTTGTTTCAGGAAAGAGGTGATCCACGTGAAAAAAGAAATTCATCCCGCATATGAAAAGACCAAGATAACCTGCGCCTGCGGTTCAGTCTATGAAGTTGGTTCCACGGTAAAAGACATGAAAGTAGAGATCTGCTCCAACTGCCATCCTTTCTTTACCGGGAAACAAAAATTTGTTGATTCCGGGGGCCGTGTGGAACGCTTTAAGCGGAAATACGGCATGGAGTAAGAAGCAGATGCTGAAAAGCAGGGCTAAAGCAGCCCTGTTTTTTTCAAATGGGGCCTGCGGGTGTTTCGCCAGCCGCACGCATCAAAGAAAGGGCAGGGTGGAATCGCTTGAAAGAAAACAAGGTGCATATCGGGGGACAAGCGGTGATCGAAGGCGTGATGATGAGAAACCGATCGAAGATCGCGATTGCTGTCCGCCAGCCTAACGGCGGGATCGCCGTAGAGAAGAAGAATTTTTTTTCCTTTAGTGAACGCTTCCCCATTTTAAAATGGCCTGTATTACGTGGGATGGTTGCTTTTGTGGAAGCCCTGGTGCTGGGGGTCAGGTCCATTTCTGCTTCCGCAGAACACGCCCTGGAAGAAGAAGAGGAGCTCAAAGGTTGGGAACTCCCTCTCACCGTGGCGGTTTCCCTGGCCTTCGGCGTGGGCTTATTCATCCTGCTGCCCACCGTGCTGATGAACTGGCTGCGTCAAAGTGGGGGTCCCGCCTTACTGCTCAACCTGGGTGAAGGAGCCATTCGTTTGGTTATTTTCCTGAGCTATATCTTTCTCATTTCACGCTGGAAGGAAATAGGAAGGGTTTTCCAATACCACGGTGCTGAACACAAGGCCATTGCCTGTTACGAAGCGGGCCTTCCCCTGACGGTAGATAATACACGACCCTATAGCCCCTTGCACCGCAGGTGCGGCACCAGTTTTCTTTTGATCGTGATGGTGACCAGTATCCTTTTGTTCTCCTTTTTCGGTTGGCCGGGAATCTGGCAGCGCATTCTGATCCGACTTTCTCTGCTCCCGCTGGTGGCCGGACTTTCTTATGAGGCGATCAAATTTGCCGGTGCCCGGGACAATCTGCTTACCCGGCTCATCTCACAGCCTGGTCTCTGGCTGCAGCGTATGACTACGCGAAAACCGGCAGATGACCAGATCGAGGTAGCCATTCAGGCACTGCAGGCGGTGCTCCAGGGAGATGAGGGAATCGCTGGAGAAGAGGTTGCACCGCGGGTAAAGGTCGAATCGATGGAAGATGTTTTTGCTCAAACGGAGGAGAAGTCATGATGTGGGAAAAACTACAAGCATTGGAAGACCGTTATCTCTACCTGGAAGAACAGCTAAGCGATCCCGAAGTGCTTAAAAACCAGCAGCAGTGGCAGAAATATACCCGGGAACACGCGGAGTTGAGTGAAACGGTGGAGGTTTTTCGGCAGATGAAAGACGTTGAGGTCGATTTGCGGGAAGCCAGGGAAATGCTCCATGATCAACCCGATGAAGAGATGGAAACATTTTTGAGGGAAGAACTGGCACGACTGACGACGGTTAAAGGGAAGTTAGAAGAAAAGTTAAACCTGTTGGTGCTGCCCAAGGATCCCAACGATAAAAAAGATGTGATTATGGAGATACGCGCTGGGACAGGGGGCGATGAGGCCTCCTTGTTTGCTGCAGACCTGCTGCGTATGTACCTGCGCTTTGCCGAAAGGAAAGGTTGGCAGGCGGAAGTAATCGATTCCAGTCCGACGGATATCGGCGGCTTCAAGGAGATCATTTTCTCCATCAAGGGACGAGGGGCGTACAGCCAGCTAAAGTTTGAAAGCGGTGTTCACCGGGTGCAGCGTATTCCCGCCACGGAATCGGGAGGCCGCATCCACACTTCAGCAGCAACGGTAGCGGTTTTGCCGGAAGCTGAAGAAGTTGAACTTATCATCAATCCCCAGGAGCTCCGCGTGGACACCTTTTGTTCCACGGGACCCGGGGGGCAAAGCGTGAACACGACCCAATCGGCGGTGCGCATCACCCATATCCCGACGCAAACCGTGGTGACTTGCCAGGACGAAAAATCGCAGTTGAAAAACCGCGAAAAAGCTATGAGGGTCCTGCGCGCTCGACTGTTGGATAACCTGCTGGCCCAGCAGCAAAGTGAGCAGGCTGAAGAGAGGCGCAGCCAGGTAGGCAGCGGGGACCGCAGCGAGCGCATCCGTACCTATAATTTTCCTCAGAACCGGGTCACCGATCACCGGATCGGTTTAACCCTGCACAGGTTGGAATACGTGCTGCAGGGGGATATGGAGGAGATTATTGCTGCCCTCACGGCCCAAGACCGCGCCGAACAGATCAAGCAGATTTGAGGGATGATGACCGCCTGAGAGATGCTGGTCGTGAACCGCGCGTCAGGCAAAAGCGGGAGGCATGAAAAGGTGAGCTGGACCATCAACCAGGCCTTACAAGAGGCCGTTTCTTTTTTGCGAGCCCGCGGGATTGAAGGCCCGAGGAAAGAAGCGGAATACTTGCTCTGCTTCCTGCTGGAAAAGGAAAGGGCCTATCTCTATGCCCACGGGGAACACCTTCTGAGCGATCCGGAGAAAAACCGCTTCCTGCAGCTCCTTGGACAGAGAGGCTGCAGGGAGCCTTTGGCCTACCTTACCGGTGAAAAAGAGTTCATGGGAAAAACGTTTCTGGTTAACCGTGCGGTGCTGATCCCGCGCCCCGAAACGGAGCACCTGGTGGAGGCGGCGAACAGGTGGCTGCGGGAAACCTATCCCCGGCAAAGGGGAGGAGAAGGGTTCAGCCTGCTGGACCTGGGAACAGGCTGCGGTAACATCGCTGTCATGCTGGCCCTGGTTTTTCCTGCCGCCGCGATCACCGCGGTTGATCACAGCGCAGAGGCCCTCCAGGTGGCTCGCGAGAATGCTGTTCTTCACGGTGTGGATGATCGCGTCAAGACCATCTGCAGCTCTTTTTGGCGCTCGCTTGCCCCCGGGCAGCACCGTTTCCAGGCGGTCATATCCAACCCGCCCTATGTTCCCCGGTCTACCCTGGCTTCCCTCACGGCGGAAGTTCAGAAAGAACCCCGCAGTGCGCTTGATGGCGGGGATGACGGACTGGAAGCATACCGCAAGATTTTGCCGAATGCCCGGGATTACCTGACGATTCCAGGGCTGGTTGCCCTGGAAGTCGGGGAAAACCAGGCTGAGTCCGTGGGGGCGATAGCCCGAAGCGCCGGCCTTATGGTTGACCAGATCATCCTGGACTACGGCAGCCGGGAACGGGTGATTTTGCTGCGGGCTTAAAGGCGCCCGGTTCGGCTGCGCGGCTTTTATCCCAGGTTTTTCCCGGTGGTTGTAATGGAGAGCCGGCCGTGTTTCACGCCCTTCACGCTGATCAGGCGCTCCGCGATCCTTCTCACCTCCCGGGCGGCCCCTTTCACGGCAAGCACTTCCAGGCAGTTGTGGTGATCCAGGTGCAGGTGCATGGTGGAGAGGATCAGATCGTGAAAACTGTGCTGCACTTCCAGCAGGAGTTCGCTTAAACCCCGAACGTGGTGGTCGTAGATCAGCGTTACCGTCCCCGCCACTTCCTCTTCCTCTTTTTCCCATTCTAATTCAACCATCTGGTTACTGATCAAATCCCGGATGGCTTCCGAGCGGTTGCTGTATCCTTTTTCTTCAATAATTTTATCGAATTGGACCAACAAACCCTTGTTAATCGAAACTCCAAAGCGGACCAGGTTGCTCATGTTTCACCTCCAGCGGGTTATTTTATCGACGTTATTATATCATATTTTCTGCCCGATGCACGGGGGCAGGAGGCAAGTACGCGCTGTTTTCCAGGTTGCAAATCCTGTATCTGAAGTGAGAAGGAAATCAGGGCTTATTCCTGAGCAAGCGTGATTGCAAAGTTAGAAAATTGCGGATTTGGATTTTCCTACAGTACTTTCTCTAGCTAAAAAAGGGAAAAAACCGCTGCGTAGAGAATCAACTAATTGAAAACAGTATCGGTTCTCAGGTTCGGGGGGAGAAGCCTTTTATGAACTGGTTCATTGCGATTGGCATGCTCGGGGGGCTGGGTCTGTTTCTTTTTGGGATCCAGATGATGGCCTCGGGGATGCAAAAAATCGCAGGAGACAGGCTGCGGCGGATCCTGGAGATCCTGACGGGAAAACCCATTATCGGTATTTTTACGGGGATCCTTGTTACCATCCTGGTCCAGAGCAGCAGCACGACGACGGTCATGTTGGTCGGGTTCGTGAATGCTGGCCTGATGACCCTGGCCCAGGCCGTCAGCGCGATCATGGGTGCCAATATTGGCACGACGGTCACGGCGCAGATCATCTCTTTTGACCTGGATTATTTGGCTCTCCCGGCTGTAGGGATCGGCGGATTGTTAAATTTTTTCGGGCGCCGCAAGCTCTATCGCTACCTGGGACAGACGCTCCTGGGGTTTGGCTTGCTCTTCTTGGGCATGTTAACCATGTCCGAGGCCATGTATCCTTTAAGAGACAGCCCGTTTTTTCTGGATCTGCTGGTACGCTTCGGTGAACAACCTTTTTTAGGCATCCTCATTTCGGCGTTGTTTACGGCGGCCATCCAGAGCAGCAGTGGGGCCACGGGGATCATTATCGCTCTCACCCTGCAAGACCTGATGACCATTGAAGCGGCCATCCCGCTTATCCTGGGCACCAACGTTGGAACCTGCATCACGGCCATGCTTGCCGGCCTTGGCACGTCGCTGTCTGCCCGCAAAACCGCCTTCGCCCACGTGCTTTTTAACTTGCTGGGTGTGGCCATCTTGCTGCTGTTTTTGGGACCCTTTACCCAACTAATCCTGGAAACGGGCCAAACCGTTGCCCGCCAGACGGCCAATGCCCATACGATCTTTAACGTCTTGAATACCCTGATTGTTTTCCCCTTTTTCAACTATTTTGTCCGCTTGATCAATTACATTGTGCCCGGGGAAGATGCCCGGGTGGAACTGGGGCCAAAGTTCCTGGACAAGCGGATGCTGAAAGCGCCCGCCGTGGCCCTGGAAGCGGCCCGCCAGGAATTGCTGCGCATGGCCTCTATTGCACGTGACATGGTCCAGGAATCCATTGAGGTCTTTGTAAAAGGCGATCGTCGTAAAATAGCCCATATCCTGCAGATGGAGGACCTGGTCGATGGGCTGGAGACGGAAATTGCGCATTATCTCCAGGAACTGTCCCAGCATTCTTTGACCCGCCAGCAGACAACCACCGTGGCTGGCCTGATGAGTGCCGCGAACGACCTGGAGCGGATCGGAGATCATTCCCAGAACATCGTGCAGCTGTCCGAAACCGTGCTCGATGAAAAGCTGCAGGTCTCTGCCGTGGCCCGGGAGGAAGTATTCTCCATGTATGAGAAAGTGAATGAGATGTTCGTGCAAGCCATTGAGGCCTTCCGCAAGGAAGACGTGAGCCTGGCCAGGACCGTGATTACCCAGGATGACATTGTCGATGATATGGAGAAGGAGCTAAGGAAGCGCCACATCGAGCGGGTGAACCGCAGGGAGTGTGTCACGGCCGCCGGGGTGATTTACCTGGATATCTTAAGCAACATGGAACGAATCGCCGATCATGCGACCAACCTGGCCCAGGTAGTCACGGAGGAATTCTAAATTTGAGGTGCCTTTTGCATGGATAAGAAAATTGAGGCGATGGAAAGCCAGTTTAAAGAGTACCGCCTGACACCCCAGCGAAGATTGGTCCTGGAGATCTTTCTCCAGCACCGGCAGCGCCACCTGAGTGCAGAAGAAGTCTTTACATTCAGTCGAGCCCGGGGGGAAGAAATTGGTTTAGCCACGATTTACCGCACCCTTGAATTGCTGGAAGGCCTGGGTCTCATTCATAAATTGAACTTTGGAGATGGTCGCAGCCGCTACGAGATGGCGCACCAGGACCTCTCTCATCATCACCACCACCACCTGGTTTGCCTGGGCTGTGATGAGATCTTCGAGGTCGAAGATGACCTGCTGCACCAGCTGGAAGAGGTGATTGAACAAAAACACGGCTTTGACATTGTGAACCATAACCTGCAGTTTTACGGTTACTGTAGCAAATGCCAGGGTAAGGAAAAAAAGGCCCGGCAGGCTCCTGGGAAAGAGGATTAATCTCCCAGGTTTTGCCAGATAGCTTGATAGACGTTTTTAAGGGGAACCTTGTATTTGCGGGCGATTTCCAGGCAGTCCCGGTATTCCGGCTTGACATTCCAGAAATCAGGGCCCTTTCCCGCCAGCTTCACGCGGACCTTGCCCCAGGGTGTGTCGACCAACCGTTCTTCCCGTGGAAGCATGATTTTCTCCGCAGGGCTCTGTCGGTAGCCCAAAGTTGTTGTTTCTCGCAGCATGATTTGACCGAGCCGGTGGGAATCTTCCGGGCGGGCCAACACCGCTAGCTTGATGGCTGGCCGATTTTTTTTCATCTGGATGGGGGTCAACCATACATCCAGGGCGCCGGCCTCCAGGAGACAGTCCAGTATGTGCTCAAACCATTCCGGATTCAGGTCGTCAATGTTGGCTTCAAGCAGCCGGGCGGGTTCAGTTAACAGGACCTCTGCAGTTTCCGGCTCCGTTGCTGCTGCAGTTCCTGGACAGAGCACCCCTTGAAAAGCGCGCAAAACATTGGGATATTCAAAATCCATGTGTCCTGCGCCATAACCGATAGATAGCAACCTTAGCGGCGGAAGCGGGGCGAACTGGGAACAGATGACGGCCAGGATGGCTGCTCCAGATGGTGTAACGGTTTCTCCTTGGACCTGGGTCCCATAGCAGGGGATCCCGTGGTTCTTGATGATTTCCACTGTTGCGGGTGCAGGGAGGGGAAGCACCCCGTGAGCAGTTTTTGCCCAGCCTTTTCCCAGGGGCAGGGCAGACGCGCGCACATCTTCCACATCCAGCCGCTCCAGGACCAGCATACAGCCGACAATATCCAGGATGGAGTCCACCGCTCCCACTTCATGGAAATGGACCCGGTCCTCAGGAACGCCGTGCACCCGGGCTTCTGCCCGGGCCAGGGCTTGGAATACGGCCAGGCTATGTTCTTCGACGAAGCGGGAAAAAGAGGCACTTTTGATGATCGCTTCAATTTCTGGATAATGACGCAGGGGCTGAGGAGCCTGGATATCAACGGTCATCTGCAGGGCTTGGAGCCCTTTTTTTTGTACCTCTTGAAAGGACAGCCGATATCCTTCCAGGGGCATTTTCTTCAGCTGGGCGCCCAGGTCTTTTTCCCCCAGGGGATCCAGGTCCAGCATGGAGGTTAGCAGCATGTCTCCGGCGGCCCCGGCTGCACAGTCGAAATAGAGGATTCTCATGGGTGCTCTGTCACCCCCGGTTGAATGTTTCCCGGCATTGCGGAGACGCGGTTGATGAGCGCGGCGCTGTAACCGGCACCAAAGCCGTTGTCGATATTCACAACGGAGACGCCGGCGGCGCAGCTGTTCAGCATGGCCAGCAGGGGAGCCAGACCTGAAAAGTTGGCACCATAGCCAGCACTGGTTGGGACTGCCACGATCGGACAGCTGACCAGGCCGCCCACGACGCTGGGCAGGGCTCCTTCCATGCCGGCAACAACGACAATGACACTGGCCTGGTCCAGTTTCTTCCCATGATCCAGCAGGCGGTGGATGCCGGCGACACCAACATCAAAAAGGGTTTCCACCTTGTTGCCCATGAGTTCAGCCGTGATGGCGGCTTCTTCTGCCACGGGGATGTCCGCGGTGCCGGCGGAAACAATCAGGATCGTACCCGGGGCATACAAGGTTTTATCCCGGTGGATGGTCATGGCGCGGCTCAAAGGCTTGAATTCCACCTGGGGCAGGTGTCCTTTGACCTGTTCGTATATTTCCTGGCTGGCCCGGGTAGCCAGGATATTGCCCGGGTAGGCCTGGAGCCGGTTCAAGATTGCGGTAATCTGCTCTGCCGTTTTCCCGGGGCAGTAGATGACCTCGGGGAAGCCTTGCCGCAGGGGTCGGTGATGGTCCACCTTGGCGAACCCCAGGTCTTCGTACGGCAGGTTGCGCAGGCGTTCAAACGCTACCTGGGGATCCGTGATGCCCTGGTGTACTTCTTCTAACAGCAGCCGGAGGTGCTGGTGATGCACATTAACCACCTCGCTTTGCGAATAAATGGCATGACCGTTTCCCGGTGTCCATCCAGCAGCACGCCCCGGAAAACGCTCAAATGCACTGGTAGCTTCCCGCGTTTGCCGGGAAGCACATTCATTATAACAAATAAATGATTCACGGGAAGGGTTTTTGCGGATATTTTGTTTGTTTTCGGCGCTAGATGTATTAAAATGAATGAGAAAGCATGACCTGTGGAGGTGCTGCAAAGGTGCCGTGGGAACGAGTGAAAAATACCGTGCTGCTAACTGCTACCAGTCCGCAACTCGAGCGAGATGCGCTGCAGTACGCTTGCCGTCTGCTGCAGGAGGGTTCCCTGGTGGCTATTCCCACGGAAACCGTATACGGATTGGGTGCAGATGCCCTCAACCCCAAGGCGGTGGAACGTATTTTCCAGGTTAAAGGGAGGCCGGCGGATAATCCCCTGATCGTTCATGTAGGAAGCTTGGAACAGGTTGAAACGCTGGCAGCGGAAATTCCTGGACGGGCGGTTCGCCTGGCCCGGCATTTTTGGCCAGGACCGTTGACCCTGGTACTTCCCAAGCTGGACCGGGTGCCGGATATTACTACCGCCGGCCTGTCTTCGGTGGCTATCCGTATGCCGGCACATCCGTTGGCTTTAAAGTTAATCGACGTTTCAGGCCTTTCCATCGCCGCGCCCAGCGCCAACCTCTCAGGCCGCCCCAGCCCGACCCGCGCCGAACATGTTTTAGAGGACCTGGCCGGACGCATCGAGGCGGTTCTGGACGGCGGTCCCTGCCCGGTTGGCGTGGAGTCAACGGTGTTGAGCCTTCTGGCGGAGCCACCCGTGCTGCTGCGTCCCGGCGGTGTTACCCTGGAACAACTGGAGGCCGCCCTGGAAGAGCGGATTATTGATGGAACGGCACCCCTTGATCACGGTGAAATAAGCAAGCCTCTTTCTCCCGGCATGAAATACCGACATTACGCCACGGAGGCACCTCTTTACCTGGTGGAAGGGCAGGGGGAGCGGCAGCTCAAGCAGATGCTTGGACTTTGCGAAGGCTTCCAGGTCCAGGGGCGAAAGGTTGGACTGCTGGTTACCGATGAAACGGTGCCGTTTTTTCCCAGGCTGCTGGTTGAATCCCTGGGTTCCCGCAACAATCCTCCCGCCGCCGCCGCGCAGCTCTTTCAGGCCCTTCGCCGCCTGGATGCCCGCGGTGCGGAGGTGATCATTGCGGAAGGGCTGGAAGACCGGGATCTCGGTCGGGCCGTCATGAACCGGTTGCGTAAAGCAGCGGTGGAAATTATCAAGTCATGAAAACAAATGTAAGCCCGGGGGAGCCTTGCCGGTCATTCTTTATTTTTCCTGGGGGCATACCTGCCGGACTGTTACAGCGGAGCTATAGCTGGGATAAGCCAGCCTGGAGCATGATTTCCGGCTGGCCGGCAAATTGAAGCTTCTCTTTTGCCGCATCGAGGTGCGGTGGGTCAAGAAAAAAGGAAGGGACGGGGCCGAGAGAGCAGGAGATAGGCGAGCCAGCGCGAATATAAATTAGAGAAATGTTATGGCGCCCCGCAGGAACAAGGGCGGAAGGAAAGGAGCAGCGCAGTGAAAATTGTGCTGGCCAGTGATCATGCCGGTTTTGCCCTGAAAGAAATGCTCCGGCGCGACCTGCAAAAACGAGGAGAACAGGTTTTTAACCTGGGTGTTTTTGATGAAAATGCGGCAGATTACCCCGATTTGGCTGTCCTCGCCGCCCTGGCCGTGCGTAAAGGTGAGTTTGATCGGGGCATCCTGGTTTGTGGTACGGGCATCGGGGTTTCCATTATGGCCAACAAGGTCCAGGGAATTCGGGCAGCCCTTTGCGGTGATTGTTTTTCGGCCCGCAGTGCCCGAGCCCACAACGATGCCAATATTCTGACCCTGGGAGCCCGGGTGGTTGGGCCAGGGTTGGCCCTGGACATCGTTCACGTTTTTTTGAAAACCCCTTTCGCGGGAGGTCGACACCAGCGACGCGTGGAAAAAATTTATCTTCTCGAGCAGCAGGCAAAAAAGCAGCTGGATGCTCTAGAAAATAGCTCCTCATCAGCGGATTAACGTTTTCCCAGGAAAGGTGGTGCTGACCTGGCGGTGTTCACAGGCCAGGGGAAAAATGCAAAACGGCAGCAAGTTATCCGATTTCGACCCGCAGCTGGCGGCTGCCATAGAAAAGGAAAAACACCGCCAGTTTGAAAAAATTGAACTGATCGCTTCGGAAAACTTTGTCAGTCGGGCGGTTTTGGAAGCCCAGGGATCTGTTTTAACCAACAAGTACGCCGAGGGTTATCCCGGACAGCGCTGGTACGGGGGATGCGAGCACGTGGATATCGTGGAAGAGCTGGCCCGCATCAGGGCCTGCGACCTCTTTGGCGCGGAACATGCCAATGTCCAGCCCCACGCCGGAGCCCCGGCCAACCTGGCTGTTTATCTGGCGGTCCTTCATCCGGGCGATACGGTGCTGGGGATGGACCTGGCCCACGGGGGGCACCTGACCCACGGCAGCCCGGTGAATATATCGGGCAAACTGTACCGCTTTTTTTCCTACGGCGTCGAGCGAGACACAGGTTTTATCAACATGGAGAAAGTTCGGGAAATGGCCCATCAAATCTCCCCGAAAATGATCGTCGCCGGCGCCAGCGCCTACCCCAGAAAGATTGATTTTGCGGCTTTCGGGCAAATCGCCCGGGAAGTAGGGGCCTGCCTGATGGTCGATATGGCACATATAGCCGGCCTGGTGGCAGCCGGACTGCATCCAAGCCCTGTTCCCCATGCCCCTCTCGTCACCAGTACAACCCACAAGACCCTGCGGGGACCCCGGGGGGGGCTGATCCTGTGTGCCAGGGAGTTCTCGCGAGTCGTTGACAAAGCTGTTTTTCCAGGCATCCAGGGAGGACCGCTGATGCACGTGATCGCGGCCAAAGCTGTGGCTTTCAAAGAAGCAGCGGAGAGAGCATTTGTGGATTACCAGGAACAGGTTCTCAAGAATGCCCGGGTTTTTGCTCGAAGCTTACAGGATTACGGATTTAAACTGGTCTCCGATGGCACCGACAACCACCTGCTCCTGGTGGATCTGCGGAACAAGCAGATCACGGGCCGCGATGCTGCCCATCTCCTGGATGATGTGGGAATCACCGTCAACAAAAATACGATTCCCTATGACACCGAAAACCCCGTGGTAACCAGCGGCATTCGCATCGGCACGCCCGCCGTGACCACACGCGGTATGAAGGAAGAAGAGATGCAAGCCATTGCCGGTTTTATTTATCGGGTGATCGAGGGGCGTCAAGACCCCGATGTGCTGACGGAAACGAAAAACAAGGTCAAAGACCTTTGTGCTGGCTTTCCCCTCTACATGGATCTTTTATAAATCACGATAGGCAGGTGAAGGGCATGAAAAATGTTTTTATCGTGGATCACCCCCTGGTGCAACACAAGCTTACCTACTGCAGGCAGGAAAAAACCATGAACAAGGAATTTCGCGCGATCGTGGAAGAAATTTCGACGCTGATCTTGTACGAAGCGACTCGCTCCTTTGCCTTAACAGAGATCGAAGTGCGAACGCCCATCAGCCTGGGCAAAGGAAAAGTCCTGGCCCAGCCGGCCGTCCTTTTTGTTCCCATACTTCGCTCCGGCCTGGTTATGCTGAACGCGGCCCTGCGCATGGTCCCCACGGCCAAGGTGGGGCACCTGGGGTTCTTTCGGGATCCGATGACCTTTTCCCCCGTGGAATATTATCGAAAGCTGCCTATCGACGTGGAAAACCGCAAATGCTTTGTTCTCGACGTGATGATCGCCACGGGAGGCACGTCGATTGCAGCCGTGAATTCCCTGAAGGAGAGAGGAGCGGAAACCATAAAGTATATTTCGCTGATTGCCGCCCGGGAAGGTCTGCATGCCCTGAACCGTACCCACCCCGATGTGGAAATTTACCTGGCGGATATTGATGAAGAATTAAACGCCGACGCGTTTTTAGTGCCCGGGCTCGGTGATGCCGGTGATCGGCTTTATGGGACCGATTAAGCGGCGAGAGGAAAGGATCTCAAAGCAACGGGGTGATCACTTGCGTCCTTCCTGGGACAGCTATTTCTTGGAAATTGCCGGCGTCGTGGCGGAACGCTCGACCTGCTTGCGGCGCAAGGTAGGTGCTGTGCTGGTCAAGGAGAAACGGCTCTTAACCACCGGTTATAACGGCGCTCCGGCCGGTCTTTCCCACTGCCTGGAAACCGGGTGCTTGCGCCGGGAAATGAAGATTCCCTCGGGACAGCGGCATGAGCTCTGCCGGGGCCTGCACGCCGAGCAGAATGCCATTATCCAGGGAGCCATTTACGGTGTATCCATTGAAGGCTCGGATCTTTACTGCACCCATCATCCCTGTTCCCTCTGCGCCAAGATGCTGGTAAACGCCAAGGTCCGCCGGGTCGTCTTAAAGGACCACTATCCCGATGCGCTGGCCCAGCAGTTTTTTGAAGAAGCCAAAATACAGGTGGTCGTGATGGTTTTTTAAATAAATATATATTTAACAAGGAGGTTGACAGGAATGGAAAAAGTTGTAATTGCTGCAGCGGTTCGTACACCAACAGGCACATTCGGGGGTTCCTTGAAGGATGTCCCCGCCCCAGAACTGGGGGCCCTGGTCATCAAGGAGGTCTTACAGCGGGGCGGCATTGATCCCGCCCAGGTAGACGAAGTAATCTTTGGTAATGTGCTGCAGGCCGGCCTGGGACAAACCCCGGCCCGCCAGGCTGCCATAAAAGCCGGGCTCGATCATTCCATCCCGGCGATGAGCATTAACAAAGTGTGTGCCTCGGGGCTGAAGTCGATCAATTTGGGGGCCCAGGCGATCGCCGCAGGAAATGCTGACGTTATTGTGGCCGGGGGCATGGAAAACATGAGCCGGGCGCCTTATCTTTCCGATGCGGCCCGCTGGGGAGGACGCATGGGCAATACAGCGCTGGTGGACAGCATGATCAAAGACGGCCTCTGGTGTGCCTTTAACGATGTTCATATGGGCATTACAGCGGAGAACATTGCCGAACAATTTGGGATCAGCCGCGAGGAACAGGACAAGCTGGCCCTGGAGAGCCAGAACAGGGCCATCAAAGCCATCGAAGAAGGGCTTTTCCAGGATGAGATCGTTCCCGTGAGTATTCCTCAACGCAAGGGCGACCCGGTGATCTTTGACACCGATGAGCACCCGCGCAAAGGAACGACGTTGGAGGGATTGCAGAAACTGCGCCCGGCCTTTAAAAAGGACGGCACCGTTACGGCCGGTAATGCCTCGGGAATCAATGACGGTGCGGCAGCCGTGTTACTAATGAGCGAAAAGAAAGCCAAAGAACTGGGGATTACGCCCCTGGCCACCATGGTGAGCTATGCCTCTGCCGGGGTTGATCCCGCGATCATGGGCACAGGGCCCATCCCGGCAACCCGCAAAGCCCTGGAAAAAGCAGGTCTCACCGTGGATGATCTGGATGTGATCGAAGCCAACGAGGCCTTTGCCGCCCAGGCCCTGGCTGTTGCCAAGGATCTCCAATTTGACCTGGATAAAACCAATCTTTCCGGGGGGGCTATCGCCCTGGGTCATCCCATCGGTGCCAGCGGCGCGAGAATTTTCGTGACCCTGCTGCATCACCTGGTTCGTAAAGGCAAGGGCAAAGGATTGGCAACCCTGTGTATCGGGGGCGGCCAGGGATGTGCCACCATTATCGAACGCGACTGAATTTGATGTGAAAAATGAGCCAGGCCGGTCGATCTGCTACACTGACCGGCCTGGTTCATGTCACCGGATACCGGTCCAAAGCAAGCAGGAGCCAGAAGTCAAGAGGCAGATTTTGGCTCCTGTTTGCCGCCCCGGTTCCAGAAACGAAGCGCCCTGCCACAGGGCTTCGCGACTAATATCAGAATTATGGTAATCTTATTTTATAAAGAGACAAGGGTTTTGGAGAAAGCTGTCGAATATGTAGAAATGGTTTATTTCGCTTCAGGGGCATTCAGGGGCAATCGGAGCAAAGGAGATAGGGGTTTGAGCAAGTTGCAGTGGAAAGATCTCCAGGGCCTGGCCCTGGTAGGCCAACTGGGACTGGTGATTATCGGGCCTGCGCTGGTTGGATTGTGGCTGGGCCGCTTGCTGGCCGGATACGTGGGTTATACCCTACTCCTGGTCATCGGCTGCATGCTCCTGGGCTTGATCGGTGGAAGCATGCAAGCATATAAAATTATCATGAAGAAAAAATAACAGGCAGGCGTTGACGCGGATGGAGAAGTTGACCCAACTTAAGAAGCAGATGACCATAAAAATGGCTGCACTTTACATAGTTGTCCTGGTGATCCTGCTGATCCAAGGGAACGTTTCCGGGGCATACGGGTTGACCTTCGGGACGGTAATGGCCGTGCTAAACTTTTTTCTGCTGGCTGGAACCTTGGAAAGGTCGATGCAGATGCATCCGCAAAAGGCACGGGTTTATGTTACCTCCCACTACCTGCTGCGCTATGGCCTGTTTTTTTTGATCTTGCTGACTGCCATGAAACGTGTCGACATGGACTTTCTCTGGGCGGTGGCGGGCCTGCTAATTCCCAAGGCTGTGATCTACGCGGGGAATTTTTATGATCTGCTTCGGCAACGCAGCCGCCCTGGCAATCGGCGCATGGTATAAATCGCTTCAAGGAAGGGGGGAAAACGGTTTAAAGTTAACTTTTTTAAACCGGTTAGTCCATGGATATTGATATTCGAACCTTCGTAGAACTGCAAGGCGTGCCGTTTATCACCAATACGGTGACGACGACCTGGATCATCATGATCGTCATGTTTGCTGCTTCCATGTCCGTTACCCGCAAGCTCAACATGATCCCCGGCACAGCGCAGCAGATCGCCGAACTGCTCATGGAAGGCATTCACTGGTTGGTGGATAACACCATGGGTGAGGATAAGATGAACTTCGCGCCCTTTATTTTGGCCCTTTCGCTTTTTATCCTGATTTCTAATTTCATGGGCTTAATCGCGGTTCGACACCCTACGGCCGACTTGAACACCACGTTTGCCCTGGCAGGAATAACCTTTCTCCTGGTTCAATATCACGGGCTTCGCGCCAAAAAATTGAACTACATAAAAGGGTTTTTCCAGCCCCTGCCCTTCCTGTTTCCTCTCAATCTCATCAGCGAACTCGCTTTGCCTATATCCTTGAGTTTCCGTCTTTTTGGAAATATGTTGGGCAGCATCGTGATCATGATCATGATGTACATGTTTGTACCTATTCTCGTTCCCATCATCGGACACATCTACTTTGACCTGTTTATTGGCCTGATCCAGACCTTTATTTTCGTGATGTTGACCATGACCTTTATCACCTTGGCCATGGACTGAGCCTTCGAGGCTTGTCCGTGCGAGCTGCCGGAAAGGAGGGGAGTTTTATTTGTATACACTCTTGCAGTTTATTATTGACTCGGGCTTTGATTGGCTGGCTGAGCAGGATCCCAAGGCGTTAATCCTGGCTGCTTCAGCTATCGGCGCCGGCATTACCATGGTAGCCCGGATCGGGACTGCGATCGGGCAGGGGTATGCTGCAGGGAAGGCGGCTGAAGCATCTGCCATGAACCCACAGACCATTCGGCAGACTACTTTCGTGATGCTCTTGGGACAGGCAGTAACAGAGACTTCCGGCATTTTCAGCCTGGTTATTGCCTTGATCCTGCTCTATACTAACCCGCTGGTCATCGCCAGCGGGATAGGCATTGTCTTGATCTGTTCTACCCTGGGAGCGGCGATTGCCATGATTGCCGGCTTTGGGCCGGGGGTTGGACAGGGTTATGCCGCGGGTCAGGCCATCGAAGCCATTTCATATCGTTCGCACATGCAGGGTTCGATCATCCGGACCATGCTCTTGGGACAGGCGATCGGACAGACCACGGGGATTTATGCCCTGATTGTTGCCTTAATCCTGCTTTACGCAAACCCACTACTTTAAAAAACGAAAGGTGTGTTTCAGATGATTACAGGAGAAGCTTTGATCATTGCCGCGTCAGCCCTAGGGGCCGGGATCGCCATGGTTGCTGGAATCGGACCGGGCATCGGCCAGGGGTATGCCGCGGGGAAGGGCTGCGAAGGTGTGGGGCGCCAGCCCGAAGCCCAGGGAGATATTTTGAGAACCATGCTGCTGGGCGCCGCCGTAGCGGAAACGACCGGTATTTATGCCCTGGTTATTGCATTAATTTTACTTTTTGCCAACCCCCTGATCGGTCTGTATCTTTCCCTTTAAATCTTCGGACCAACGATTCGAACTGCCTCGAAGGCGGATACAGCCATTTTCCAAGCATACCTGAGGCAAAGACTTCATTACGGAAGGGGGGCTTTTCATGGAAGGCGGAGTTATTACCATTAACTGGACCTTGCTGTGGCAAGGATTAAACATGGTGATCATTTACTTGCTGGTTCGCCGCTACCTCTATAAGCCCATGGCGAATTTTATGAAGAACCGCCAGGATACCATTGCAAACAACTTAAAAACCGCAGAAGTAGAACGAGATGAAGCGCAGAAGCTCCGGGCGCAGTATGAAGAGAGCATCGAATCGGCCAAGCAGGAGGCCAGGGAGATTATCAATAACGCCAGGAAGAGAAGCGAAGAGATCATTTCTGAAGGGCGCCGGGCTGCCCAGGAACAGGGAGAGCAGATCATCGAAAAGGCGAAACAGGACCTGGAACAAGAAAAAGAGAAGGTCTTCAAGGAGTTGAAGGACGAAATTGCCTTAATTTCTGTTCGCATCGCAGAGCGCATTATCGAGACCAAGATCGATGTCGCTCTCCAGCGCCAGCTGGTGGATCGGTATCTTAAAGAGGTGAAAAAAGTCTCATGATGCAGAGGGGGATTGCCCAAAAATATGCACGGGCCTTGTTTCGTGTCATGGAAAAAAAGGAAGTCCTTGATGAATGCAAGGCTGAATTCAGCAAGCTGCGGGATTTTCTGGGTGAAAACCCGGAGATCAAGCGTTTTATGTATTACTACCCGGTGAAAGAGGAATTGAAAAAAGATGTGATCGAAAAGATCAGCGAGGGGTTCTTGCCCGAGTTCATCAACTTCCTGCTTTTACTGGTGGGAAAAAAGCGGTTTGGCCTGCTGGACGTGATCGAGGAAGAATTTATCAAACTGGCCAACAGGGCCCAGGGTGTGGAAATCGCCCGGGTGACAACGCCCCAACCGCTGGATGCGGATCAAATAGATCAATTCATTTCCATATTGCGTGACCTGAGCGGGAAAACCATTCAGCTGGAAGAACATATTGACCCTGACATCATCGGCGGATTTATTCTCCGCCTGGGGGACAACATATTTGATGCAAGCGTCAAAACTCAGCTGCAGAGAATATATCAGACAGCCACTGCATGATGCTGTTGCTGTGGTGAACACAGTGCTTACGTGGCGACTTTCAACAGGGAAGAGGTGGTAGAGAAGATGAGCATTCGGCCTGATGAGATCAGCACCTTGCTGCAAAAACAAGTCGAAGGATATGATCAGAGCCTGGAAATGACCGATGTGGGTACGGTGATCTACGTCGGCGACGGGATCACGCGTATTTACGGGCTGGAGAAGTGTATGGCCGGCGAGCTCCTGGAGTTTCCCGGAGATGTTATGGGGCTGGCGCTGAACCTGGAAGTAGACAACGTGGGTTGTGTGCTTCTGGGAGATTATAAGAAGATCAAGGAAGGGGATATCGTCAAGCGCACGGGCAAGATCGCCCAGGTCCCCGCCGGGGAAGCCATGATGGGCCGGGTTGTAGATGCGCTGGGTCAAGCGATCGACGGGAAAGGTCCGATCAACACCGAGGTGTTCTATCCCATCGAGCGCATTGCCCCGGAAGTCACCGAGCGCCAGCCGGTGAATGAGCCTGTGCAAACGGGCATAAAAGCCATAGACTCCATGATTCCCATCGGCCGGGGGCAGCGTGAGTTGATTATCGGAGACCGGGGAACGGGGAAAACGGCCATCCCGGTAGACGCGATTATCAACCAGAAAGATTCGGATATTTATTGCGTATACGTGGCCATCGGTCAAAAACGTTCCAAGGTTGCCGGGGTGGTCCAGGTTTTGGAAGAACGTGGCGCCATGGACTATACAACGGTTGTCGCGGCAACAGCCAGCGAACCGGCCCCCCTGTTATATTTTGCGCCGTACGCCGGTTGCGCCATTGCGGAAGCCCTGATGGACGCCGGGAAACACGTTTTGATTATCTATGATGATCTCTCCAAGCACGCCATTGCCTACCGGGAACTTTCCTTGCTGCTGCGCAGGCCGCCGGGCCGCGAGGCATACCCCGGAGATATATTTTACCTGCACTCCCGGTTATTGGAGCGGTCGGCCAAGTACAGTGATGAAAAAGGTGGGGGCTCTCAGACGGCCCTGCCGATCATTGAAACCCAGGAGGGCGATGTTTCAGCGTATATTCCCACGAATGTGATCTCCATTACTGACGGCCAGATCTACCTGGAGCGGGACCTCTTTTTTGCCGGGGTTCGTCCGGCGGTTAACGTCGGCCTTTCTGTATCCCGGGTCGGTGGAAACGCTCAAAACCGGGCTATGAAACGGGTAGCGGGCCGCCTGCGCATGGATCTGGCGCAGTACCGTGAACTGGAAGCATTCGCCCAGTTTGGCACAGAACTGGATAAAGCGACCCAAGCCCGTCTGCGCCGGGGAGAGCGCCTGGTCGAGATACTGAAACAGGATCAGTACATGCCCCTGCCCGTGGAGAAGCAGATCATGATCATCTTTGCCGGAACAACCGGGCTCCTGGATGACATCCCCGTCGAAAAAGTTCGTGACTTTGAAAAGGAATTCTACACCGCGATGGATGAGCGTTACGCCAATATCGGACAAGCGATCAAGGAGTCCGGAGATCTGACGGATGAAATCGAAGACGAGTTGAAGTCAGCCATCATGGCAATTAAACAGGACTTTTTATCTGAAAAGGATCTTGACCTGGAAGATAAGGCCACGGCTTGATCAAGAAAGGTCTTCTTGAAGGTGGGGTGAAACAATGCGAGGCACGAGAGAAATCAAGCGTCGAATACGCAGCGTGCAGAGCACGCAAAAAATTACCCGGGCCATGGAAATGGTGGCCGCGGCTAAATTGCGCCGGGCGGAAGAAAAAGCCCAGGCGGCCCGGCCTTACGCCCAGAGCATCAAGAGCTCCATTGCCCGGATTCTCCAGGAGTCCAAGGATATTAAGCACCCGTTAATGGAAAAGAATGATTCACCGGTTAAGTGCATCGTGGTTTTTTCCTCTGACCGGGGATTATGTGGAAGTTATAATACCAACGTCATCCGCAAGGCGGCCCAGGAAGTGGAAAACATGCCGTTGGACCAGGTGGCTGTGGTGGCCGTCGGGCGTAAAGCCAGGGAATATTTTCGCCGCCGGGATTACAACATCATCGGGGAATACCTGGATATGGAAGACCGTCCCGGGTTGCCTGAAGCCCAGGAGATCGGGGCCTACTTGTCCCGCCTTTACTTGGACGGCTCGATCGGGGAAGTCTGGGTCTTGTACAGTGAATTTGTCAACGTCATGGTGAACCGTCCCCGGGCTGTTCAACTGCTGCCCATGGATGGAGAAAAAATCCAGCGGGACGTGGAAGAGATGGCCGAAGCGGAAGAGGAGATGGAGGAGAAGGACGAAAGAGTGCAGGAGCAGGAAATACTGTACCGCTTTGAACCGGAGCCCGAGTTTGTGCTGGATGCGCTGCTGCCCAGGCTTGTTTACAGCCAGTTTTATACAGCGCTTTTGGAAGCCAAGGCCTCGGAATTTGGTTCCCGTATGACGGCCATGAAGACGGCCACAGAAAATGCCAAGGAAATGATCTGGAAGCTGACCCTGGCGTACAACAAGGCACGCCAGGCAGCCATCACGCAGGAAATACTGGAAATCGTCAACACGTCTGAAGCGCTATCAAGCGGCTAATCAACCGGGCGTATCCGGGATGGGCCCGGGAAAGGAGAGAAGCATACGTATGGGTGAAACAGGAAAAGTGGTCCAGGTTATCGGCCCCGTGGTGGATATCGTTTTCCCCGAGGGGCATTTGCCGGCCATTTATAACATGGTTACGATTGATGATGAGGAATCGGGCTTGAAGCTGATCCTGGAAACCGCTCACCACCTGGGTGATGAAACCGTGCGGTGTGTCAGCATGGACCCCACGGAGGGCTTGGTCCGGGGGATGGAAGCCGTGGATGCCGGAAAACCCATTACCGTTCCCGTCGGGCGCACCACGCTGGGGCGGCTGTTTAACGTCAAGGGAGAAATTATTGACGGCGGGGATCCGGTAGTAGGAGATGATTACTATCCCATCCACCGGCCGGCGCCTTCCTTTGAAGAGCAGCAGGCGGCGACGGAGATGCTGGAAACCGGGGTCAAGGTGATTGACCTGCTGGTTCCTTTTGCCAAGGGCGGAAAAGTCGGGCTTTTCGGGGGTGCCGGCGTAGGCAAGACGGTGATTATCCAGGAGCTCATTCGCAGCGTGGCCTACGAGCACGGGGGGTATTCGGTTTTCGGGGGTGTCGGCGAGCGGACCCGCGAGGGCAACGACCTCTGGCTGGAAATGAAAGAATCCGGGGTAATCGAAAGTACCGCCATGGTTTTCGGCCAGATGACAGAATCACCTGGAGCTCGCCTGAGGGTGGGGCTTACCGCTCTTTCCCTGGCGGAATACTTCAGGGATGAGGCCGGGCAGGACGTGCTATTGTTTATCGATAATATTTTCCGGTTTTCCCAGGCGGGCACGGAAGTGTCAGCGCTGTTGGGCCGCATGCCTTCTGCTGTTGGTTATCAGCCCACCCTGCAGCTGGAAATGGGTGAACTCCAGGAGCGCATCACGTCTACCAAGCGGGGTTCCATCACCTCGATCCAGGCGATTTACGTCCCGGCAGATGATCCCACGGATCCGGCACCGGCCACGACATTTGCCCACCTGGACGCCAGCGTGGTGCTGGATCGGGCCATTGCCGAAATGGCCATCTACCCCGCCGTTGACCCCCTGTCCTCTGACTCCCGGCTGCTGGACCCCAACCTGATTGGACCGGAGCACTTTAACGTCGCCCGGGATGTCCAGCAGGTGCTGCAGCGCTACCGGGAACTGCAGGATATCATCGCCATCCTGGGCATGGAAGAGCTTTCCGAGGATGATAAAATTACCGTGGCTCGAGCACGGCGGATCCAGCGCTTTCTTTCCCAACCTTTCTTCGTGGCCGAGCAATTTACGGGCATCCCGGGGGCTTACGTGAATATCAAGGATACCGTCCAGGGCTTCAAAGAAATCCTGGAAGGGAAATATGACGAACTGCCTGAAGAAGCTTTTTACATGGTAGGGACCATTGAAGAAGCGGTGGCCAAGGCCGATAAGATCAAAGTATAGGAAACTTAGGAAACTGTAAGCGAGGAGCGAGATAATATGGGGACTGCTGTTCGCCTGAAAATCGTAACCCCCGAGCGGGTCGTGTACGATGATAGCGTGGACATGGTCGTTGCCCGGGGAGTTGAAGGTGAACTGGGAATCCTTTACGATCACATGCCCATGGTTACCCCTTTGCAGGTGAGCATCCTGAAGATCAAAAAGAATAATGTTTTTTATCCCGTTGCCATTAGCGGGGGCGGGTTCCTGGAAGTTCAACCCCAGCTGATTACCGTGCTGGCCGATACAGCAGAACTTCCCGATGAGATCGACCTGGAAAGGGCTTATGCCGCGAAAAAAAGGGCCGAAGAACGGTTGGCCAGAAAAGGCGAAGAAGGAATCGATGAAAAACGGGCCAGCATCGCGCTCCAGCGGGCACTGACCCGTATCCGTGCGGCAGAAAAATAGTCATAAAGCGCCATAAAGGAGTTTCAAGATGCCTAAATATCGGGAATTGGATAACCGCAGAATGAAGTGCCCTGAACCGGTCATACAAACCAAGCAGGCCCTGGAAGAACTAATCGAAGAGCAGGTCAAGCATTTCACGCTGGTTTCGATCGTGGATAACGAAGAATCGGCTGAGCATATTGCCCGGTTTGCCCGCAGGGCAGGCTACCAGGTGGAAGTGGAAAGGCGGGACAGTGACTTTCACATCTTGATTCTCTACGACGAAGACCAGCATAGTCCCTGCCAGGTGAGCGATGAAGAAGGGACGACCCTATTCCTGGTTACGTCCAACACGTTGGGAGAAGGCAGCGCTGAGCTGGGGAGCATGCTCACCCGGAGTTTATTCACGGCTATGCTGGAAACGTGCACCCTTCCGGGGAAACTCATCTTTTTAAACAGCGGTGTAGATTTAGTTAGGGATGACAGCCCGATCCTGGCACAGCTAAAGAAAATGGAAGCCGGCGGTGTGGAAATCACGGCTTGTGGCACCTGCCTGGATTACTACGGGATGAAGGATCGAGTGGCTGTTGGCACGACGACCAACATGTATAATATTGTAGAGAATATTCGCGATGCCGCCAAGTGCGTGAGATTGTGATTTGGAGTGATTTGTGTTGAGAGAGCGGAAAAAAGATTAAGAAAAAAATAGTTCTGGCCGGGCGGATAGTCATGATGCAGTTGACAGGGAAGCCCGGTCGTCCTTTGCCCGAAGAAGTGCCATGGAACAAGCGCTGCAGGTAGGAATGCACGGTTCCCCAGTTGCGAAAAGAAGAAAGGAGCCAGCACCTGGGGCAGCTGCGTGAACGCATCCTTCTGATGGGGCAAAATGCTGGTGCCGTTGACAGCTGCGGATGCCATCTTTCCCTGATCAGAACGGAGGTGAAGGCCCATCGCTTCCCGAGACAACCGGTTCCGTTCAAGATTCTTGTGGATCGCCCTGGTTGTTTTTTCCATTTTCGCCGGGGTCGGCGGCTGGCTCTATGCTTATCTTTCGCCCGGATTTGCTACAGTGGAGATGCACACTGATTACCAATTGGTGCTGGGCGCGCAACACCTGGATGACAGCATCTTTGTCCAGGACGAAGAGGTGCTGGTCCCGGTGGGTGCCGTGCAAAAATACCTGGATTCGTCGTTGTTCTGGGAACCCCGTGAAGGCCGCCTGACGATCACGACCGGGGACAGGGTGCTCCAGATGAATACAGATGAGCTGACGGCTTACATGAACAGGCAGGAAGTACAGCTGAACCTGCCGGTGAGAAGCGTGGACGGGACTCCTTATTTGCCCCTGGTCTACTTGCAAGATTTTTACGGGATAGACCTGCAGATCTTCGAGGATACCCGTACGGTGGTTATTGATTTCCTGGAAACTCCGTACATGGAGGCTGCCGTGGAGAGGCGGGTAACCCTGCGCACGGGACCATCACTGCGCACTCCCCGGGTTGCGGTCCTGGAGCCGGGGGAAAAGGTGCGTGTTTTTCGGGAGGATGGCGGTTGGTACCATCTGCGCACCTCAGACGGGAGAATGGGTTACGCGCATAAAGTGTTTTTACGGATAACCGGTGCAGAAGTGGTGCAGGGACCGGACAGCTCAGCGCCTCGCAAATGGCCCCGCAGGCCCAAGGGTGAGCGGGTCAACCTGGTTTGGGAGCATGTTGTGCGGGAGAACCCTTCGCCGGACAGCCTGGAACCCTTACCGGGGGTAAATGTCCTTTCACCGACCTGGTTCAGCCTGCGAGACGAAGAAGGAAACCTACATAACAAAGCCTGTCCAACCTATGTTCAGTGGGCCCACGAACAGGGGTACCAGGTCTGGGCCCTGGTAAGCAACAGTTTTGACCGGGATCTGTCAGCCTCTGTGTTACGGGACAGCCGCAAAAGAGAAAAGGTGATCGATCAGCTGCTGGCTTTTTCCGCGCTGTATAACTTGGACGGGATTAATGTGGACTTTGAAAATATGTACCTGGAGGACGGAGATTATTTTACCCAGTTCATGCGGGAACTGGCACCCCTGGCCCGGGAACAGGGACTGGTTCTTTCCGTGGATGTGACGATCATCTCCAGCAGCGTTCACTGGTCCATGATTTACCAGCGCAGGGCCCTGGCCGAAACTGTTGATTATGTCATGCTCATGGCTTACGATGAACACTGGGGTTCGAGCCCCGTGGCCGGTTCGGTGGCCTCTCTTCCCTGGGTAGAGCGAGGACTGCAGGGGGTTTTGGAAGAAGTACCGCCGGAAAAGCTGCTGCTGGGGGTGCCCTTTTACACCAGGCTTTGGGAAATTGAGTTGCTGGAAAACGGCGAGGAACAGGTCTCATCGCGGGCGCTGGGTATGGATGCCCTCCAGGCCATTTTGGCTGAACAGGGTGCCGAGATCACCTTCTGCCCGGAGACAAAGCAAAATTTTGCCCGCTACGAATCGGAAGAAAAGGAATACAGGGTCTGGATTGAAGATGTGGATTCTCTCTCCCGCAGGCTGCAGCTCGTGGAGAAATATAACCTGGCCGGGGTGGCGGCCTGGCGGAGAGGTTTTGAAAGTAAGGAAGTGGGGGAGCTTTTTCAAGAAATCTTGACCCCTTGAACGCAGGAAAAGCATAGCTTGCTGTGGGGCAGAAATGGATTAAAATTTTCGAAGTATTTTATCTTCTCAGCAGGATTATCGCTGCCGGCAGCGAATACTTAAAATGTATTTTCCCCAGGGCCGGTTTGGCGAATCGTAAATGTGGGAGGAGAAGGGATTGGACGACACAAAAATCAATCGGATGTTAAAAGTCATTTACCTGCTGCTTTTAAACGGCAACATGTCGGGCGAGCAGCTTTCCAGGCAGTTGGATGTTTCTCTACGCAGCGTGCAGCGGTACATCAAGCAGCTTAACCGCATGGGGTTTCAGATTACCTCCCGCTCGGGAGGTTACCGGGGAGGATACAGGCTAAACCTCTCGCCGGCAATGAAAAAAAACCTGCTGGAACTGGTCTATTTTTCTCCAAGCAAATAGAAGCTCTCCACGTGCGGTTTTCCGTCATCCAGCATGGAGAGAACCGGCGGCAGATCGGATAAGGAAAAACGGGCTGCCAGCCCGCAGCTGGAGCTGATCATGCGCGGAACAGGAATTAGCGCCATATTCAGTTCCAGCTTCCGGCAAGATTTTTCGAAGGCCAGGGCTTCATGGGTGGAGGGAAACGTCAAGTATATGACGTTTCTTTCTTCTTTAGAGGAGTTTTCTCTTTTCGCCTGAATGCCAGACACGCCCTTTATTCTTTCCAGTTCATGTTTCTTCGTTTTTGTCCTCCTGCCATCTTCCCCAGGCATCGACCACCACAGCTCCTTGGCCCCGGGGATAAACCATCAACGGGTTCAGATCCAACTCGAGCAGGTTGTCCATTTCCAGGGCAAGCCTGGAGACGCTTAAAAGAATCTCAATCACCGCCTCCAGATCCGCCGGTTCCTGCCTGCGCGCCCCCTGAAAGACCTTGTAGCTCTTCAGTTCCTGGAGCATTTCTTCAGCATCTTGCCGGGACAGAGGAGCCACGCGCAGCGAGATGTCTTCCAGGATTTCCACGAAGATGCCCCCCAGGCCACAGAGGACAACGGGACCGAAAACAGGATCTCGCTTGACGCCGACAATGAGCTCCGTGGCGGGGGGAAGCATTTCCTGCACCAGGATTCCCTCCAGATGAGGCGGATGTTCCAGGGCGCCGATGGTTTTTACCAGCTCTGCATAGGCCTGTTTCACTTCTTCGCGACCCTTTCGATGCAACAAAACGCCCCCGATTTCCGTTTTATGCGCGACTTCCCGGGAAACGGCTTTTACAGCCAAGTTCTCTCCCAGGGTTTCCGCTGCGCGGGCCGCCTCTGCTTCAGAATGAACCAAAAATTCTCTCGTCACCGGGATGCCATAACAGGAAAGGATTTGCTTCATGGCGTATTCGCTCATATTGTTATATCCGCTTTGAGCGGAAACTTCTCGTGCTTCAGATGGCCGGGGGAGCCCTAGGGAGCGCCAATAGGCTTCGAGGTGGAATTGGGCATTTCTTTGCTCCTTCCCGGGAGCGAAGCGCCGGGGTGGTTTGTATTTCCTCACTTTTTCCATGCGGTCGGCCAGGGTGCCCAGGGCCCAGATGCAGTCGTCCAGCTCGTGGAAAACGGGAAGCCCGAACGCCCGGATCTCGTCGATGTAAGGCCGGGCGGCTTCTTCTTCTGCCCAGGGCCAACAAACAGCGATCATTGGTTTGTCACTGTTCAAGTATAATTCTTTCAGGCTCTGGATCACGGCGGGGGCATTGGCAGGGCCAATCCCAAAGTTGAGGACCAGGTTATCAATGTTAGGGTCTTTTTCGACGATAGAAATACTTTTGAATAAAAGTTCCGGTTCCGTCATGACCTGGGCGGTTAAATCTACCGGGTTTCCGGTTGCCGCAAAAAAGGGAAGAATTTCTTTGAGCTGCCGCTCTGTTTCTTCCTGGAAGCGGACCAGGTCTAAGCCGTAAAGCTGGCACTTGTCGGCCAGCATGACGGCTCCCCCGCCGGAATCGGAGATCACGGCAGTGCGCTTACCTGCCGGGTACTTCCCGGCACCGCAGATTTTTAACAGGGGGATAAGCTGTTCAATGCCGGGCGCCCGGATCATCCTTTTCTGTCTGAAAAACGCATCGTAAACCCGGTCGGCCCCCGTAAGGGCAGCGGTATGAGAAGAAGCCGCCCTGGTTCCGGCGGCAGTCTGCCCAACTTTGATGACGGCAATGAGCTTATCCCTCAGCAGCGCTTCTTCAGCGGCGGATTTAAAAAGTTCTCCGTCTTTATCCTTGATGCCTTCAATGTAGCAGGCGATCAGATCCGTTCTGTCATGGTTGTCAGTTGCCAGGCAATCCAAAAAGTGGGGAAGACCCAGGTCTGCTTCGTTGCCGACGCTGTAGAACTGGTCGAAAAATAACCCTTCCCGCGCGGCCATCTGGTAGGTGAGGATGCCAAAGAAACCGCTTTGAGAAATAAAATGGAAATTTTTGTTAAAATAGGCTTTGCGATAAAGGAGCGGCGGGGCGAAGGAAGCCCAAATTTTGTTTTGCCGGTGCACGATCCCGACACAGTTGGGGCCGACGATCCGCATGCCGCTCTCCTGGGCCAGGCGATGGATGGTCTCCTGGAGGTCGATTCCCTGCTCCCCCGCTTCGGCAAAACCCGAGGTAAAAACTACGGCACCCTTGACGCCCTTGCGGGCACATGCTTCCAGCACGGCAAGGGTTTGATCGGCGGAAACGCCGACCACGGCCAGGTCAACTTCCCCGGGGATGCTCTCGATGTCGGGATAGCATGGATACCCGGCAATTTCCTGGTAAGAAGGGTTGACCGGATAGATCTTCCCTGGATAACCAATCTCCAGGAGCATAAAGAGGGGGATGCCGTTTGGTTTGCCGAGATGTTTTGAGGCCCCCAGGATAGCGATGGATTGTGGCTGGATAAAAGGGCGCAGATCTGGTTTTTGATGTTCCATGGTGATCCGGCGGCAGGCAGCAGCCAGCCGGTTAGGCTCACTCCTTCCTCTGGCGAACGCGTTAGGATGCTGCGATCAAAAGCAGAAAAAACTTGACACATGCAACTATTACTTATGTTAATATATTGGTTTCCCTGATGTTTGTCAACCCTGGCTTGCCCAACGGAAAGGGACTGTTTCGTTGACAGGCTTTTAGGATAATGGGATAATAAAAGACAGCACCACCACAGCAGACAACGAGCAGCAGTTTCCTGCGAACTTTCACTGGTTTTCAGGGAAGGTCCCAAGGTTGTGAAAAGCGCGAAAGTTCCCGCAGGCGTGGTTGTGGGGCCGGTAGTCCAGCCCAAGTCCGCGTCATGTTTCGCTGCAAAATGAACTTCCGGGATCCCGGACCGCCGCCTTTCGGTTGGCGGCAGGGGCCTTTTCCCGCAGCGAAGACGGCTTTATAGCGGTTCCGCAAGGGCTGGAGCCAACTTGATGGAGCAGGTGATGGGCTTGGATTTAATTATTACAGGACTGATTATTCTTTTGTTTATATTTTGGCCCCGCCTGGGAAATGTTCGTTATTATATCCTGGGGTTTTTGGGCTTGGGCCTTCTCTCAGTCATGTTCATTTTTGCCCCCGCTTTTCTGATCATGTCCCCGCTGCTTTACCTGGCCCTGGTAATTTTTATCGTGCTCTTGATCTACCGGGTAATAAACCGACAGAGGGAAGAAAAAAAAGAGTGAAGAAAAGGGGTGTTTATTCCCGCCAGAACTGATCCGCCCACGGCATCCGGCTTTTTGATGCGGGGGTTTTTGAGTTCTTTGATCAACCCTGGGGGCAGAAGGCAGGCAAGTCATTCAAGCTTAACCTGCAGGTCATGAAGATTTAGTGCGCGAAAAAGGAGGTCATCATGATGTGGGCGCAAGAGGCAAAGCCGGGACGCCGTTGGGTTGGACGCTTGCCCTTCCAGGGAGATCTCCTGGAATCCCTGGAAGCATTTGCAGCAGCGAAGCAAGTTGATGCCGGATGGATAAACGTTATTGGCGCGGTGGAAAAAGCGGTAATCGGCTTCTATGATCAAGAAAAGAAGCAGTACGATCACCTGGAGTTTGACCAGGAACTGGAAATTGTGAGCTGCATGGGGAATCTAAGCTTACGCCAGGGACGTCCGGTTGCTCACCTGCACATTACCCTTGGGGACAGCCGGGGACGCATCTACGGCGGGCACCTGGTCCGGGGAACCGTTGTTTTTGCGGGAGAATTTTATTTGCAGGAACTCCTCGGCCTCCAGCTCCAGCGGGGGCTTGATCAAGAAACGGGACTCCCTCTCTGGGAGAAGCACAGCGGGAGGGCTTAGAAACGAGGTGTGTATGTGATGTACCGGAAAAAGAGGACAAAACGATTGACCAACCTGGAGCAGCTGAAACAGGCCCACCCGGAGAAATTCCTTACGGGGGAACGCGCTTTTGAAGCTATCCGTCCCGGTGACCGGATATTTATCGGCACGGCCTGTGGGGAGCCTCAACACTTGGTGAACTCCCTGGTGGAGTACGTGAAATCGAACCCCAAGGCTTTTTTTGACGCGCAAATTTTGCAGGTCTGGACCCTGGGGGTGGCTCCTTACGCCGATGAAAGGCTGCAGAACAACTTCCGCTTTAATTCCTTCTATATCAGCGATCATGCCCGGGATGCGGTGAACCAGGGGATGGCGGATTATACACCGATTTTTCTCTCGGAAGTGCCTGGCCTGTTTCGCCGGAAACACGTGCCCGTCGATGTGGCCCTCATCCAGACCTCGTTGCCCGATGATCACGGGAACCTGAGCCTGGGGGTCAGCGTGGATATCGTGAAAGCGGCGGTAGAAAGCGCTTCGGTGGTGATCGCCCAGGTGAACTCCAACATGCCCCGGGTACACGGGGAAACCTTTTTACATGCCAGCACCATCGATTATATCGTACCCTTTGAAGAACCGCTGCTGGAATTTGAACAGGTAATGCCGGGAGATATGGCCCAACGGGTCGGCAAGTACGTGGCCCGGATTATCCAGGACGGGGATACCCTCCAGGTGGGCTACGGCAGGCTGCCCAACGCGGTCCTGGGTAACCTCTTTGAGAAAAAAAACCTGGGGCTGCATACCGAGCTGCTCAGCGACGGGATTATCGAGCTGATCCAGGCGGGCGTGATCAACAACACGAAAAAAACCGTCAACCGGGGGAAGGCCGTGGCCGCTTTTTGCATGGGAAAAACAGATACCTACCAGTACATTCACGACAACCCTGTCTTCGAGTTTCGACCCATCGATTATACCAATAATCCTTTGAACATTGCGCGTCAGCAGAACATGGTGGCGATCAACAGCGCCCTGGAAATTGATCTAACCGGACAGTCCACCGCGGAATCTTTGGGGCCATTTTTTTACGGGGGTGTAGGGGGACAGGCGGATTTTATGCGGGGGGCCGTGCTGGCTCCGGGTGGAAAAACCATCCTCACTTTGCAGTCGACCACAGAAGAAGGAGAAATTTCCCGGATCGTACCCTCTTTAAGGGAAGGCACGGGGGTAACATTAACCCGGGGCGATGTTCACTATGTGGTCACGGAATACGGTATAGCTTACCTGCACGGGAAGAACATCCGGGAGCGCGCCATGTCGCTAATCGCAATTGCCCACCCCCGCTTTCGGGCCTGGTTGATCGAGGAAGCCAAAAAACACAACCTCATTTATAAGGACCAGGTGTTCGTGCCGGGGCACAAAGGGGAATACCCGGAGGAGCTGGAGAGTTTCAGGACCACCAAGAAGGGCCTGCGTATCTTGATGCGGCCGGTGAAACTAAGCGATGAGCCCTTGATCAAGGACTTTTTCTATGCCCTTTCCGACAAAAGCATGTATAGGCGCTTTATCTCCCTGCGCAGGCAAATTTCCCATGAGATGGTACAAAAAAACTTTATGGCCGTGGATTACCAGGAGGAAATGGTTATCCTGGCCGTGGTGCAGCAGGAAAGTATTGAATTTATTGTGGGGATCGGCCAGTATGCTACCAACCCGGGCCAGTTGACGGCGGAAATCGCCCTGGTAGTGCGGGATGATTACCAGGACCAGGGTGTGGGCTTCGAACTTTTATCGTACCTCACCTACCTGGCCAAAAGGCAGGGCTTACATGGCTTCACCGGGGAAACGCTGCACGGCAACCCGGCTATTTTTCAGCTTTTCGAGCGCATGGGATTTGAGATACAGAAAGAACGAGATGCCGGGGTGTACCTGCTAAACCTGACCTTTCGGGAAGAAGCGGAGCAGTGAGAGAACCGGGTTGCCGGCCGCTGGCAAAGCCGTTTTTGCAGACCGATAGTCCTGTAAAAATGGCTTTAAATTTTTTTGGCTTGCAGGCCGGGACCGAAATAATCCTGCAAGTCTTCAACCAGTTGTTGAAAACTCTCGATTTCCGTGAGCCGGCCTTCCTTGACGAAGAAAATCCGTTGGGCCTGCCGCACGGTAGAGAGGCGGTGGGCGATGATAAACGACGTGCGCCCCCGGATGGCCTGCTGCAGGGAATCCTGCAGCAGTTTCTCCGTGTAGGTGTCGATATGGGCCGTGGCTTCGTCCAGGATGAAGATGGAGGGTTGGAACGCCAGGATGCGGGCAAACGCCAGCAGCTGGCGCTGCCCGGTGGAGAGAGAAGCCCCCCGTTCTCCTAACGGTGTTTCCCACTGCAGGGGGAGCTTGGAGATAAATTCGAAAGCATTGGCCTGGCGGGCGATCGTTTCCAACTGCTGGTTGGAAAGAGAGAGGCGGTTGAGGGTGATGTTTTCCCGGATGGTTCCACTGAAAAGAAAGACATCCTGCTGAACCACCCCCACCTGGCGGCGCAGTTTCTCCAGGTCAAAGGTTTTTACGTTGTGCCCATCAATCGAAACGGCTCCTTTTTGCACATCGTAAAAGCGATTGATCAAGTTGATCAGCGAACTTTTCCCTGCCCCGGTGGGACCGATAACCGCGACCGTCTCACCCGGCTGCACGGAAAAGTTCACGTCTCGTAAGACCCAATTTGCATCTCGATAGGCAAACCAGACTTGTTCGAAAGAAACCCTGCCCTGGACCCGGGTAAGGCGCACAGGTTCCAAGGGGCTGGCGATCTCCGCTTTCTCGTCCAGGAGCTCAAAGAGCCGTTCTGCGGAGGCCATGGCCGCTTGCAGGATATTATACTTGTCACTGAGGTCATTCAGCGGTCGGAAAAAATGATCCACGTAGGTAATGAAGGCGAAGAGCACCCCGAAAGGAATGGTCCCCTGGATCACCGGCCCCATCCCGAACCAGAGGAGCACGGCCAAAGCCAGGGATCGAAACAGGTCCATCACCGGCCGGAAGACGGCAAAAACCTGCAGTTCCTGTAAGCTGGCCCTGTAATGATCCTGGTTGATCCCCATAAAAAGCTCACCCCGGCGTTTTTCCTGTAAAAAAGCCTGGATCACCCGGATACCCTCGATATTTTCCGCTGCAGCCGCGTTGATGCGAGCCAGCTGGCGCCTTAACTCACGGTAAGCCTGGCGGGCTTTTTTACGGTAGAGGGCTACTGCCAGGAGAACCGGTGGAATAATGGTGAAGGTCAACAGGGCCAGGGTAACATGCATGCGCAGCATGATAATCACGATGCCGATTAACATGAAAAGGTCTTTGAAAAGGTTGATCAAAAAGCTGGTATACATCTCGTTCAGTGTTTCCGCGTCGTTGGTCACCCGGGTGACCAACCGCCCTGCCGGGTTGCGGTCAAAAAAAGGAATGGAAAGAGTCTGCATGTGGGCAAAGACGCTATTCCGAATATCGTTGATGATACGCTGACCCGTGCCCATGAGCAGGTTAAACTGCAGGTAATGCAAAACCATGGCCATGGTGTAGAGCAGCAAAAAGAAGAGGGCCAGGGTTTGGAGCCCCTGCGCAGAACCGGGTCCCAGGATATAATCATCGATAGCGATTTTTAAGACGTATGGTTGAGCCAGCTGCACGGCGGTGACCAGCAAAACAATCGCCAGGGCACCCAGCAGTGAAGGCACATAGGGCCGGGCATAGCCCAGCATGCGCATGAAAAGCCTGGGGTCGTAACGGACTTCCTGTTCCTCATGAAAGTGCCCGTGGCGATGCATTAATTATCCCCCTTTTTACGCATCATCTCGTCCCAGTACTGATCTTCGCATAAGCGATAATAAAGGCCTTTCTTACGAAACAATTCCCGGTGGGTTCCTTCTTCCTGTACTTTTCCTTCATCCAGAACAACAATCTTCTGTGCGGCTTCGAATACGCTTAAGCGGTGAGAAACCACGATCAAGGTGGACCGTCGCGTTGTATCTAGCAGGCCGTCCAAAATTCTTTTTTCCGTGGAAATGTCCACCGAGGAAAGGGCATCGTCCAGGATGAGGAACGCGGGCTCGGCCAGCAGCGCCCGGGCCAGCGAAAGTCGCTGCTGTTGTCCCCCCGAGAGAGTAACGCCCCGTTCACCCACGGTCGTGTCATAACCCAGCGGAAATTGCGCGATCTCGTCCTCCATGGCGGCCAGGGAGGCGGCCTGGTGAATTTCCTTCATGGTCGCATGGGGCTTGGCAAAGGAAATATTTTCTGCAATGGTGGTGGAAAAAATAAAGTTATCCTGGGGAACGTATCCAACCTGCCGCCTCCAGTGATTAAGGGGGATGTTTCGCAGGTTCTCCGTGCCGACGTAAATATCTCCTTCTTCCGGGTCGAAAAAGCGCAGCAGCAGGGCCAGCAGCGTGGTTTTCCCACTGCCTGTTCGCCCGGCTATGGCGGTCATGTAGCGGTGAGGAAAGGATAAAGTCACCCGGTCCAGGACAGGCTTTTGCTCTTCCCGGTAACGAAAAGTGACCTGCTGGAAGCAGACCTCTCCGCCCACGGGACCAGCGGCATGAAAAGGCGTCTGTGGATCCTTGTCCCCCTCCTGGAAATCCTGGATTTCAGAACGGGTTTCCAGGAGGCGGTTAATGCGCTGCATGGAAGCCCGGCCTCGCTGGGTAATGTTCACCACCCAACCCAGGGCCAGCATGGGCCAGGTGAGCAGGCCCAGGTAACCGTTAAAGGCCACGAAATCGCCCGTGGAGATATCGCCCTGGATGACCAGTCTTCCCCCGTAGATGATCACGATCACAAAACTCAAGATACTGCAGATATAAATGAGCGGATCATACAGACCCCAGTACCTGTACAGGGAAAAGTTCCGCTCCATGTAATCCCTGGATGAATTCTGGAAGCGCTTTTTTTCCACCTTCTCCAGGGCATAGGATTGGATAACGCGCATGGCGGAGATATTTTCCTGGGCCACCGTGGTCAGGTGTCCAAATTTTTCTTGCACCTTTAAGAAGTGGGCATATACTTTAAGCCCCAGCCGTTGGGAAGCCAGGGCCAGGAAAGGCATGGGGATGAGGGCCAACAGGGTTAGCCGGATATCCACGGTGAAAAGCATAAAGAGGAAGGCCACCACGGTCAAAAAAATGGCATCGATGATCAAAACGATGCTCAGGCCCAGGGATGTGCGGACCGCGGTGATGTCGTTGGTCAGGTGGGCCATTAATTCTCCTGTGCGGTGTTGCAGGAAGAACCGGGGAGAGAGGTGCTGCAAGTGGAGGAAAAGTTTGTCTCGCAGGTATTTTTCCAGCAGGCGGGAGGCCCCAATGACGTAAATCCGCCAGAGGTAGCGACCGGAAGCGATGCCCAATGCCACGGCCAGGATCACCGCGATATAGGTGCGCAGCAAAAAGATGTCGGGCTGGGGGGCCAACAGGGAATCGGTAAACAGCCCCAGCAGGCGAGGCGTGACCAACTGCAGGGAGTCTGTTACCAGCAGCCAGGCAATGCCCCAGTAATAACGTTGTTTATGCTCTAAGAAAAAGCCCTTGAGGGTGTAAAATTCTTTCATAGATCCGGGTGGTTACTTGGGTTTTTGAGCAGCCAGCTCCCAGATGATCAATCCCGGCAGCAGGGCATAATCTTCTGTCGGCAGGTAGTGAGGCGCCGAGGCATCGTAAATAATATTGGCCGAAGGCGGGAATTCTTCATCCCCCTTCCAGAAGACAAAGCCCACGGGGACCTTGGGAAAAGGCCGCAAAATCACACTGACATCGCCGAAAGACTCCACATGACCGTTCAACCCCAGGGCCATCTCCTGGAACTGTTCTGGATTGTTTCCAAAATGCTTGAGCAAAGGCTTGATCGCCCGGCCCTGGTAGGGTTCCACGTAGATCTGCCCTCCCGGCAGTTCTTTGAAGGTGATCCACTCCCCGGTCAGGGGGCTGCCATCAGCCGTTACCAGGTAATGCAAGATCATGATTTGCAGGTGAAGCGGGGCTTTTTGACCGTCTTCCAGGTTTATTGCAGCCCCCGTGTGGTGGTTTACCAGGTATTTACGGTTCAAATAGGGGACGACGTAACTTTCTTTTTCCCGGTTAAAGATAACGCTGCTGTTCAAGCAGACAACCCGGGGTTCCAGTCGCGAAAGATCCCGGATCCCTTTTTCCAGGGTTACACCCAGGTTGTATTTTTCCCTTTTTGCTGGACCGTCTTGCTTGTTCATGGTGATTTCCTCCTCTCAAATGGATAATCGCTGCATTGCGTTCTCAGCTGGAAATGGGTAAAATAAAATTAGTAAATCATCCTGCGGGGGTTACAGACATGTACCTGGTTAGCGCTTGCTTGCTGGGCTTAAAAACACGCTTCGATGGTGAAAGCCGCTTTTCTCAAGATGCGCCTGTTATTCCCCTGGAAAATTTGATCCCCGTTTGTCCGGAACAGCTGGGAGGCTTGCCTACACCGCGTCACCCTGCAGAAATCCAGGGAGGTCGGGGTGAAGATGTCCTGGCAGGTAAGGCCGTCGTGATTAACTCGCAAGGCGAAAATGTGACGCGCTCTTTTTTAAAGGGTGCCCGGGAAACCCTTTACCTGGCCCTGCTCTATGAAGTCAAAGGGGCCTTCTTAAAAGACGGCAGTCCATCTTGTGGCTGCTACAGCATCTATGACGGTTCCTTTAACGGGGTTAAGCGACCGGGCTCCGGCGTCACCGCAGCCCTGCTCCGGGCTTACGGCATCAACGTCTATAATGAAGAGACCTTTTTCGGTTTTAAAACGTCTGCAAAAAATCTTCGGGGATCTTCCCCGGATGGATCCTGATCATTTTTTTATGGAAGAACAAGGAGTAGAGGCATTCGCGGTACATCTGCAGTCGGTAACAGAACCCCCGTACTATCCCCAGTTTTTCCTCTTTGGTGACATGGGTAATCCCCTGCAGTTCTGGATATACCACGGTTTGCTGGGTCAGCTGGGCAAACCGGGTTAAAAGGATTTCAACCCCAAAACGAGACCAGCTCAGGTCTGGCAGCTTTTCAACGAACCCCCGGCTTAATGCCATTTGCCCGTTCAGGAGAGAAAAATAACGCTGGGCTAGGTTAACGTGGCCTTTGCTGCCGGCACGGAAAACGCCGATGGCCATGGCGACAGCAGGATCCTCCAGGGGGGCCAGCAGGGCCTCGATGTGTTCGTGGCGCAAGTTAACCAGGTCAGCATCCAGAAAAAGATAGCGCCTGGCATCACGAACATGATCCAAGCCCGCCTGCAGGGCAGCGCCTTTGCCCTTGTTTTGTTTCCACTGCAGCAGGGTTACGGGGAATCCCTCGGCAGCTTCCCCTGTTTGATCGCTTGACCCGTCATCTACCACAACGACATGCTCTATGTGCGGACTGGATAGAATTACCTGTAAAACCCGGGCTATCCGGGGCGCTTCATTGTATGCTGGAACGATCGCTACCGTATCTGCCGTCATGATGATCTTCCTCGTTCCCATTCGTGGCAGCCCGACGCTGCCGATTTAACCGAATTGGATTTCTTGCAGGAACTTTTTCAGACTCTGATTGACCCGGTCTCCTTGTTCTTGCATCAGCATGTGCCCGCTTTCGGGGAAGACTTCCAACCGCCCCCCTGGAATAGTTTCCGCCAAAAAGCGGCTGTATTTCGGCGGGGTCATCACGTCTTGTTCCCCACACAGGATGAGCACGGGGAGGTCAATAACATTAAGGCGGTCTTGGACGTCGAAATGATCGCAGGCTAAAAAATCCGCGTACGATACCTCGGCGGGGACTTGCTCCAGCAGGGCTGCTCCGGCACGAACCAACTCCTCGGGTGCTTGGGGGCCGTAGAGATGCTTTACCAGGGAAGGGTTTTTTTGGCCTGAGCGGTATGTTTCCAGGAGCTGCGGAGCGACCCGCAGCTTTCCGCCGGTGCTGATCAGGATCAGGGCTTTGAGATCTTCCGGGTGGTTCAGCGCATAATCTAGGGCAACCGCTCCCCCCATGGAATGTCCGCAGAGCACGAACTTGGGGATCCCGGCGCTGTCTTTAAAATCTTTCAAGTCCTCCCGGTAGGCCGGAATGCGGTTTTGCGCTTTTCCCCCTGAATGCCCGTGGCCGGGCAGGTCAACGGCCAGGGGTGCATAATCCGCGGAAAGGCCCTGGAGCTGGTGCTGCCACAGTGTTCCGTTTCCCGAGGCCCCGTGCACAAAGAGGATGTGGAGCCGGTCGGCTTGAATTTGCCCGTAGTAGTGCAGCAGGATGCCCTTCTTCTTTAACTTGATGGTGTTTAAATTCGTAGACATGATTCCAGGCTCCTTCTTACTTTTCAGGAAGAATCGACGTGCTGCATCTCAGCGCAAGACTTCAAGGTATAGTTTCTACATAAACAAGAAATATCCTTTATCAGCGGCTGGCCAGGGGCTTCTTTTCCTCCTGGTTTAACGTTCCCGGGGCATACAAATGATTTCTTTCACCGAGGTCTCAAAAAAGGTGTTGGAATGGGCGGGCACGATCACGCATGCCGTATCGGCACCTCGACCGCTACCCGCCACGGAGATGATCTCTTCGCCGTAAGGGATCAGCCCGGCATCCAGGGCCATGACGGCTATTTCCACGCAAACCTTGGGGCCCTGTCCGAGCATGCGCAGAGCTGCCGCAACAATTTCTGCCGGGTAAAGCCCGCCGAATTTCATGCGGACTGCCCTGTCCACACCGGCCAAGAGATGGGTCGTTGTCAGAGTTTTGACCCCTCCCTGCTGCAGCTGCTGGCGCAGCGCGGGATCCACTTCACATTCTCCTGGACTGGCAAAGCCGACATGGTGAGTGACCCAAACGACTTCCACCCCCTGGTTTAAAAAATAACGAGCCGTTTTTCCCGTGTTGGAGGCTACAACTAAATGTCCAATTTTCAACTGGGCAGCTCCTTCCAGGGCGGCCTGCACCGTCGCTTCCGTATTTTGAGGGCCTTTCTTTTCCCATAACATGATCTGTTTTCTCCTCCCTGTGGGTTTATGAAAACCATTTTACAATAGATCCGGCCAGATTCCAAGAAAACCATGGGCTCGAAGCCTGTTTTTAGGCAGCCGGCATTTAGTTGACATGGCCGAGCGGTAAATGCTATGATCAATAAAATCTCCAGGTCCGGTTAATCTAATCAGGGGGTGTCAGGTTTGGAAGACCGTTTTAATAAAGAAGGGATTACCTTTGATGATGTTTTACTGTTGCCGGCGCGTTCCAGGGTTCTGCCCCGTGATGTGGATATCAGCACGCGTTTAACAAAAAAAACCAGCTTAAAAGTCCCCATCGTCAGTGCGGGTATGGATACGGTAACCGAGTCCCGCATGGCCATAGCCATCGCTCGCGAAGGGGGTATCGGGGTCCTGCACCGCAATATGTCCATCGAACGCCAGGCGGAGGAGGTCGATCGGGTGAAGCGCTCGGAACACGGGGTGATTACAAACCCCTTTCACCTTTCACCCATGCATACCATTAACGACGCAGCTGCTTTGATGGAACGCTACCGCATCTCGGGTGTGCCCGTGACCGTTGAAGGTAAACTGGTAGGAATCATTACCAACCGGGATTTGCGGTTTGAGAGGGACTACAGCCGCCTCATCCGTGATGTGATGACCAAGGACAACCTGGTCACGGCATCGCAGGGCACAACCCTGGATCAAGCCCAGGAGATCCTGGCCCACTACAAGATCGAGAAGCTGCCCATCGTGGATGAAAATTTCATGCTCAAAGGATTAATTACGATCAAGGATATTGAGAAAACCATCGCCTACCCCCGGGCGGCCAAGGATACAGCGGGACGACTGCTGATTGCAGCAGCAGTCGGTATTGGCCGGGACAGCCTGCTCCGGGTGGCTGCCCTGCAAGAGGCGGGAGTAGATATCCTGGTGGTCGACACGGCTCACGGTCATAGTGAACAGGTGATTGAAACGGTGCAGCGCGTCAAAGAAGAATACCCTGAATGCCAGGTTATTGCAGGTAATATTGCCACGTCGGAAGCCGCCCGGGATCTGATCCGGGCCGGGGCAGACGCGGTGAAGGTGGGCGTCGGCCCGGGCTCCATCTGTACCACCCGGGTTATTGCCGGAATCGGGGTGCCTCAGGTCACAGCGGTTTATGATGTAGCCCAGGAAGCTCAAAAACAAGGTATTCCCGTGATTGCCGACGGAGGCATCAAGTACTCCGGCGACATCACCAAGGCCCTGGCAGCCGGGGCGGATGTGGTGATGATCGGCAGCTTGTTTGCTGGCACCGAAGAGAGTCCCGGTGATATGGAAATATTCCAGGGGCGAAGTTATTAAGTGTATCGCGGCATGGGTTCCGTGGGGGCCATGAAAGAAGGCGGCCGGGATCGGTATTTCCAGGAAGATGAGCAGAAGACCGTGGCCGAAGGGATCGAGGGGCGCGTTCCTTACCGGGGTACGGTTGCCGATATGGTGTTTCAGCTGGTTGGCGGCCTCCGGGCGGGGATGGGCTACTGCGGGGTCAAAAACTTGCAGGAGCTGCGAACCAAGACCCGATTTGTACGCATCACCAATGCCGGCCTCATGGAAAGTCACCCCCATGATGTGCAGATTACAAAAGAAGCGCCGAACTATACGCTGCGTTAATCCCAAGGGAAACCAACGGGACCGGAAGGGCCGCCTGGATAGGCGGCTCTGTTTGCATGAAGGAAAAGTGGGACCAAGCGCTGGGACAAGGATGTGTGTGCTCATTGAGCAAAGGCAGAATCGGGCAGCAGGAGGCACCCCTGCACCAGGCAGTTAAGGAGCTGCAAAAAGGCGGTTTTCTTCCTTTCCATGTTCCCCTGCACGGTCGAGGACCGGGGGCTCCGCACCTGCTGCGGGCGGGGCTAGGTCCCTTGCTGCAGCGGGATTTCACCGAGATTTCTCCCCTGGATGACCTGCACCGGCCCACCGGCGTGATTCACCAGGCCCAGCGGTTGGCCGCGGAATTCTTCGGTGCGGCCAGGACTTACTTTCTGGTCAACGGGGCTACGGTCGGGCTATTGGCCCTGTGCCTGGCCTTGACGCGTCCTGGTGATAAAGTTCTGCTGACCAGGCTTTCTCACAAAGCCGTTCTTCACGGGATCGCGCTATCAGGAGCATACCCGGTTTATTTGCCGGTGGAGCGAGAACCGGGAACCGGTCTGCCGCTTAATGTCTCCCCGGAAACCGTAGAAAGGGCCCTGCGAGAGCATCCCGACGCGCGGTTGCTGCTGGTGACATCTCCTTCTTACTGGGGCGTTACGGCTGATCTTCACACCATCGGGAAGCTGGCCGCGGAGAGAAAGCTTTTATTCGCCGTAGATGAAGCCCACGGCGCCCACTTGAGTTTGTGCCATGAAGTCAGGCCCCATGCGGCGGCAGCGGGAGCCGACATGTGGATCCACAGCGCCCACAAATCCCTGGGAGCGCTCACGCCTGGCGCCTATCTGCATCTGAAAAAACCTGCCCAGGGTCCCGGCATTTCGTTCTGGCTTCAGGCATTGCAGACCAGCAGCCCACCTTATCCGGTGCTGGTCTCTTTAGACCTGGCCCGCCGCCAGGCCGCGCTGCGGGGTCGTCGCATCTTTCAGAAAGCAGAGCGTTGGGCGCTACGGTTTCGCCGGGCCCTGGGACAAGGAGGTGTTCCGGTTCTTCCTCTCGAAAGATCTCGCGAGCGGTCTTTTGTTATCGACCCCTGCCGCGTAACCATCTTCTGCCGGGACGGGAAAGGACCTTTGCTGAGCGAGCATCTGTCCAGGCAATATCATCTGAAGGTGGAGATGGAAGCTGAAAACTTTATCCTTTTGGTGGCGGGTCCGGCTGTTGTATCTGTTGCTCCCGAGAAACTGGCCCGCACCCTGGTGCAGGCCCTGGCGGAACTGGATCTGCTGGATTTCCAGGAAAAAAGAGATCCGGAAAAGCCTTTTGCCCTGTTTCCCTTTTTGCATGGGCCTGGCGGGCTGGCCAGGGGTCGAGAGCACGGCGAAGACGGGGGAAATCCGTTTATGCTTCCCCCGCGAAAGGCCTTGATGGCAAGCTGCCGTAACGTGCCGCTGGAAGCCGCCGCAGGCAGGGTGTCCGGGGAAATGATCGTGCTGTCACCGCCCGGAATTCCCGTTTTGTCACCGGGCGAGCGGATATCTTCCTGCACGGTTCATTACCTGCTGGACGAGAGGAAGAGAGGCCCGGTGTTTCAAGGAGCAGCGGACCCCCGGCTGCGAAAAATTAAAATTGTGACAGGCTTGAAGTCAATATGATAAAATAATTATGTTGGGTTCGACAACCCGTAAAGGAGAAAAAAGCCCATGAAGCCCAACCGGAACCCGGGCGGTGTCTTTATTTCCGTGGAAGGCCCCGACGGAGCGGGTAAAACAACCCAGGTACAGATGCTGCGAGAAAGACTGGTGGAACACGGACTGGAAGTGGTAATGACCCGGGAACCCGGAGGAACCGCCATCGGTGAGCAAATCCGTAAGATCCTCCTGGACCCACAATTTACCGAGATGACGGTAATTTGTGAAGTGCTGCTTTACAGTGCGGCCCGGGCACAGCTGGTGGCAGAGGTGATTCGACCGGCGCTTCTTTCCGGACAGGTTGTTCTTTGCGACCGTTTTGTTGATTCCAGCGCGGTTTATCAGGGATATGCCGGCGCCGAAGACCCCGGGCGGATCAAGGAGATCAACCTTTGGGCTGTCGGCGGACTGCATCCGGATCGAACTATTTTACTCAATATTGATGCGGAAGCAGGCTTAGACCGCCTACGAAAAAAAAGACAGGATTTGACCCCTGCGGGTGACCGCATGGAACAGAAAGACCTGGCTTTTCACCGCCGTGTTCAGGAGGGGTTTCTGCGCCTCGCTTCCCGGGAAGCAGCCCGCTTTTGCATCATTGACGCGGCCCAGGACCTCCAGGCAGTGCATCGAACTATTTGGGAAGACGTAAGGCCCTTACTGCAGGAACGGGCGCTTATTACCTGAGCAGGAGATAAGAGCATGGGATTTGAGCAAGTAATCGGGCAGGATTTAATCAAGAAAACCTTACAAAGAACGCTGCAGCAGGGACAGGTTGCCCATGCGTATCTCTTTTCTGGAGCTCCAGGCAGCGGAAAAAAGATGCTGGCACAACTTTTTGCCCAGGCGTTGAACTGTACAAGTCTCACCGAGGCCCCTTGCGGGTTCTGCTTATCCTGCCGTAAAACGACCAGCGGCAACCATCCCAACCTGGTCCACCTGGTTCCCCAGGGAGCAGCCTTGAAAATCGAACAGGTGCGGGATATCCGGGAAAGCCTGCATTACCGCACAGGGGAAGGCCGTTTCAAAGTCTGCTTCATCCACGAGGCCGACCGCTTGACACTGCCTGCCGCCAATAGCCTCTTAAAAATACTTGAAGAACCTCCAGGTGAGCTTGTGTTCATCTTGTTGAGTTCCAGGCCCTGGGCGCTGCTTGCTACCGTGGTGTCACGCTGCGTTCATTTCAGCTTAAAACCCCTAAGCGCTGATGCCATCAAGGGAATCCTGCAGGAACGGTTCACGCTTTCTCCCGGGGAGCAGGAAGTCGTCTTGGAGATGGCTGCGGGGAACCCCGGGCAGGCCGTGGAAATGGCCACCCGTGGAGGCTGGACGGAAAAATACCAGCAGGTCCAGGATCTGGTAAAGGAAATTGAGCAAGGCCCGGGTCGGCAATTATTTTCCTTGGCGGAGGAGGTTTCCAAGCGTGAGAACCTGGATGAAACGCTGGACCTTTTGTTCATGCATTACCGGGAAAGATGGTTGCAGTGCTTGCCGGCCAGGGGCCGGGAGACTTCTCGCCTGGAAAATACTTGTCACGCTGTGCTGCAAACCAAGGAGGAGTTAGGGGGAAATGTCAATCGCCGCTTGGCCCTGGAGACCCTGTTTTTGATGATGAGAGGAGTTGTTTGAGTTGCCTAACGTTATCGGAGTGCGTTTTCGTCGAGCTGGAAAAATATACTATTTCTCTCCGGGCAACCTGGAGCTGAAAGTCGGGGATGATGTGATTGTGGAAACCAGCCGCGGGCTGGAGTTTGGAGAAGTCGTGCATGAACACAGAGAAGTTCGTGACAAAGACATTGTCAGTCCCCTCAAAGCTGTCCGCAGAAAAGCTTCAGCGGATGATTATAAAAAGCTGGCGGCCAACCGCCAGAAAGAAAAGGAAGCCCTCAGCCTTTGTCAGGATAAAATTGCGAAACATAAGCTGGCGATGAAGCTGGTCGATGTGGAGTATACGTTTGATCACAACAAGATTATTTTTTTCTTTACGGCCGATGGGCGGGTGGATTTTCGAGAGCTGGTCAAAGACCTGGCCGGGATATTTCGCACGCGCATCGAACTTCGCCAGATCGGTGTGCGGGATGAAGCCAAGATGCTGGGGGGATTCGGCCCCTGCGGACGCGGGTTGTGCTGCACCATGTTCCTGGGCGACTTTGAGCCGGTTTCCATCCGCATGGCCAAGGAGGAGAACCTCTCACTAAACCCCACCAAGATCTCAGGCATTTGCGGCAGACTCATGTGCTGCCTGCGCTACGAAGCGGAGCGGTATGAAGTGGCGAAAAACGATGCCTTTGCTCCCGGTGACCGGGTCATTACCCCGTTTGGTGACGGGAAGGTAATCCAGTACAACAAGAAAAATAAAACGGTGCTGGTTGAACTGTTGGAAACGTCCAACCAAAAGCAGTTTCCTGCCGAAGAAGTGGAGAAGAAACCTGAAAAGAACGGGTAGGGGAAGATGAGCGAGAGAAATGGCAAACACAAGGTTCCAGGAATGTTCTACCTCTGCGCCACACCCATCGGGAACTTAAAAGATATTACCCTGCGGGCCCTGGAATGCATGAAAACAGCAGATTATATTGCCGTGGAAAACGTGAACCGCAGCCGGAAGCTCTTAAGCCATTATGAGATTAAAACGCCCCTGATGGTGTTTCGGGAATCCAACCGGGACAAAAAAGGCAAAGAAATCCTCAGCCGGATCCAGGAGGGAGCAACCATTGTCCTGATCACCGATGCCGGGTTGCCTGCCATCTCGGATCCCGGGTTTTCCCTGGTGGAGATGGCCGTAGAAGAAGGGATTCCTTTTACCGTGCTTCCCGGGCCTTCAGCGGCCCTCACGGCCTTGTTGCGCTCGGGCTACGTTTCTTCCAGGTTTGTTTTCTGGGGTTTTCTCAGCAGGAAAAAAAAGGAACGGCGGGATGAGCTTTTGTCTATTGCCGGGGATGATAGAGTCGCTGTGATCTATGAAGCGCCCCATCGGCTCTTGCAGACCCTCCAGGAAATGGAAGCCATCCTGGGAGAGCGCTCCATCGCTGTCTGCCGGGAACTCACCAAGCGATTTGAAGAAGTTCTCAAGGGAACACCGGGCGAACTGCGATCTGCTTTCCAGGAAAAGGCGCCGCGAGGCGAGATCACCCTGGTGGTTTCACCGGGTGTAAACGCCAAAGATTCTTTGCTGCAGGAGGACCAGGCGTTGATGCACTTGCAGAACCTGCTGGCTCGCGGGATACCCCCCGGAGAAGCCGTAAGGCGCACAGCGCGAAATTCTGTTCTGAAGCGCAGCGAGGCTTATGACATGATGCTCCGACTGCAGGGGAAAAAACAAGGCTAGGCGCATCGCCTTTCGGGCTTTTTAAAAGCCCGGGCGGCGGTTGCCTGCCGGTTTTCTTCTCCCGGGTGCGCTAAAAAAGGGGCTTTCCCCGCCCATGGCGAGAAAGCCCCTTTTATGATGTTTCCTTGACCCGTTAGTCGGACATTTTGCTGATGCACTCTGCACAAACAATCCGACCGCTAAAATGCTTCACACCCTCGGCATTGCCACAAAAAATGCATGCCGGCTCGTATTTTTTCAAAACAATTTTCTCCCCATCAACGTAAATCTCCAAGGCATCTTTGACGTTAATCCCCAGGGTTCTCCTTAATTCGATAGGGATTACGACCCGGCCCAGCTCATCAACCTTTCTCACGATACCTGTTGATTTCAACCCCACTCAACCTCCTCATGCAGTTTTCGACACATATTTTAAATATTATACCAGTAATTGCCATGAAAATCAATACCTTTGTTTCAACAAAAAGTAAATTATGGATTATGCGTCCAGCCCCGTTTTGTTTTGCAGCTTCCTGCCGCTCCTGGGACCCGGTTGCTGGTCGGGTTGATATTTGTTATAATCAGCTTGAATAACGCACGAGGGGATTTCCCGGCGAATACAAGGAGGACAGCGTTCATGAGCTCCAAAAAAACATTTTACATAACAACACCCATTTACTATCCCAGTGACCGCCTGCATGTGGGGCATTCCTACACCACGGTAGCGGCCGATACCATGGCCCGCTTTAAACGCCTGAGCGGCTACGACGTCTGGTTTTTAACCGGCACCGATGAGCATGGGCAAAAGATCCAGCGCAGCGCGGAAGCTGCAGGAAAGTCGCCCCAGGTTTTCGTGGACGAAGTCGTGGGCTGGATTAAGCAGCTCTGGGCCGCTTTGGACATTTCCTATGACGATTTCATTCGTACTTCAGAACCCCGGCACAAAAAGGCCATCCAGGAAATATTCGACCGCCTCTATCAACAGGGTGATATTTACCGTGGTCGCTACGAAGGGTGGTACTGTACGCCCTGCGAATCCTTCTGGACGGAGCGCCAGGTGGATGCAGGAAACTGCCCCGACTGCCAGCGCCCGGTAGAGCTGGTGGCGGAAGAGGGTTATTTCTTCCGCATGTCCCGTTATGCGCAGCGGCTGTTGGATCACATAGAGAGTCATCCGGAGTTCATCCAGCCTCCCTCCCGGAAAAACGAAATGGTGAACAATTTTTTGCGCCCGGGATTGGAGGATCTCTGCGTTTCCCGCACAACTTTCGATTGGGGTGTTCCCGTTCCCTTTGACACCGGTCACGTGGTCTACGTCTGGCTGGACGCCTTGAGCAACTATATTACCGCGTTGGGTTACACCTCGGAAGATCCGTCCCTGCTGAAACGCTACTGGCCCGCGGATGTCCATCTCATGGCCAAGGAGATCGTGCGCTTCCATGCCATATACTGGCCGATTTTTCTCATGGCCCTGGGGCTCCCCCTGCCCCGGCAGGTTTTTGGGCACGGGTGGTTGTTGATGCAGGAAGGGAAGATGTCCAAGTCCCGGGGAAACGTGATCGATCCCATGATCCTGATGGATCGCTACGGGTCCGATGCCCTCCGGTATTACCTGCTGCGGGAAATTCCCTTCGGTGCAGACGGGGTTTTCAACAACGAATCGATGCTGCAGCGGATCAACAGCGACCTGGCCAACGACCTGGGCAACCTGCTGAGCCGCACGGTGGCCATGCTGGAGCGCTACTTTTCCGGGGTGATCCCTACCCCGGGCCCGGAAATTTTACCTGTTGACGATGAGCTGAAGCAGTTGGCCCTGGAAACTCCGGGCCAGGTGACTTCTTCCCTGGATAAACTGCAGTTCAGCAATGCCCTGGAGACGCTCTGGACCCTGGTTCGCCGCTCCAACAAGTATATCGATGAGACCACCCCGTGGCTCCTCGGGCGCGATGAGGGCAATAAGGGCCGCCTGGGCAATGTGCTTTACAACCTCTGCGAGTCCCTGCGCTTCATATCGGTGATGCTGCAGCCCTTTATGCCACAAACGCCTCGCCGGATCTGGACCCAGCTGGGCATGGAAACGTTGGACGAGCTGCAGAGCTGGGAGAGTCTCAGCACCTGGGGCCTTCTTCGGACGGGCCTGCAAGCCCGGCGCGCAGCGGATCTTTTCCCCCGGCTGGACGTGGAAAAGGAACTGGAATCCTTGCTCAACGAAAAAGATAAAGCAGCGCAGGATCAAGCCCGGCGATTATCCGGGGAAAAGAAGGAGGTAGAAAAGTCGCCGGATCCCACAGAGCAAGTTACCAGTGAAGAGGATACGGTGGAAGGTGTGATTAACATCGATGATTTTTCCCGGGTCGTGATGGTCGTAGGCGAGATTATCGCTGCTGAACCGGTGCCAAAAGCAGATAAGCTGCTCAGGCTGATCGTTGACCTGGGCAAAGAACAGCGCCAGGTAGTCGCCGGAATTGCCCGGCATTATACCCCCGAGGTGCTGCTCGGGAAAAAAACGCTTTTTGTTTCCAACTTGAAACCGGTAAAACTAAGGGGGATCCTCTCTGAAGGCATGGTGCTGGCGGCGACCTCCCCCGATGGGAAGCTGGTTTTGACAACTGTGGACGGAGATATTCCCCTGGGGAGCCGCATTTCATGAAGAATCATACCGTCAACAAAAACAAGCTGGTTGACAGCCACGCACACCTGGATTTTTCCAACTTTAACGGGGATCGGGAAGAGGTGATCCAGCGCGCAAAGAGAGCCGGCGTGCAGCTGATCCTTAACGTGGGGTTTGACCTGGACACTTCCAGGAAATCCATCGCCCTGGCGGAGACGTATCCGTTTGTCTTTGCCGCCGTCGGCATCCACCCCCACGATGCCTCCCGGGCGCCCTCCCTGTACCTGGAAGAGCTGGCCCGGATGGCGGATCACCCCAGGGTTGTTGCTTTGGGAGAAATGGGCCTGGACTTTTACCGGGACCGTTCGCCTCGCAAACTCCAGCGCGAAGTTTTCCGGCAGCAGCTGCAACTGGCCCGGGAAAAGAACCTTCCGGTGATCATTCACGACCGGGATGCGCACCAGGAAGTGATGCAGATTCTGCAAACCGACGGCCTGCCCGCACCAGGAGGGATCATGCACTGCTTCTCTGGAGACCTGGCCCTGGCCAAGTGGTCTTTGCGCCTGGGGCTCTATATTTCCATCGCGGGTCCCGTGACCTACCCGAAGAACACTGCGCTGGGTCAGGTGGCTTCCAATGTGCCCCTGGATAGACTGTTGATCGAAACAGATGCCCCGTTTTTAACCCCTGTTCCTCGCCGGGGCAAGCGCAATGAGCCGGCCTACGTGGCCCTCATTGCCGAAAAAATAGCTGCCCTACGGGGCACAACACCGGATAAAATCGGTCAAGCTTGTTTGGATAATGCAAGGCGGCTTTTCCAGGTCGGCTGAGGGTTAAGGCCGCACGGCGGGAAACAACCCGAGACGCAATTAATTTACCTTTAGGGAAGGATTTCGTTTACCTTTAGGGAAGGATTTTGTTTACCTTTAGGGAATATACTTTTAACTTGCTTGTTGTAAGATGAGTCTAGCACTTGAAAGGGGAATTTTTATGCAGATCAAGACACGGGGGAAGAATATGGAAATTTCACCGGCCCTGCATGATTACGTGGAAAAACGGTTGGCCAAGCTGGAAAAATACTTCGACTCGGATATTGAGGCCAACGTGACCATGAGTGTGGCCAGGGAATCTCACATCGTAGAAGTAACCATCTCGATCGATGGCCTGTTACTGAGAGGAGAAGAGATGTCTCCGGACATGTATGCTTCTATAGACTCCGTTGTGGACAAGCTGGAGCGCCAGACCCACAAGTATAAGACAAAGATCAACAGGAAACTGAGGCAAAAAGGACTGAAAGAGCTCAACGAACAGTTTACTGCGCCTCCGGCGGATGAGGATTTTGAACCGGGTATTGTCAAGACCAAACGGTTCGTGATGAAGCCCATGCCGGTGGAAGAAGCCATTTTGCAGATGGATCTGCTCGGTCATAACTTCTTCGTCTTCAACAATGCGGATACCGAGGAGATAAATGTTGTTTACAAGCGCAAAGACGGGAACTACGGGCTCATAGAACCAACGGAGTAACGGCAGCAAACTCACTATGAATATGAACAGCAGCAGGGGCTTACCATTCCAGCATTTAGGGCAGAAGGGGTCTGATCAGAGCGTGAAGGACACGGTTAGTGTCGTAATCTTTGAAGGGGGAGAACCGGCCAGTGAAATAGAGAAGGTTCTGGCCAGTGTGCGCCACGCCGTATTACTGGACAATATCAGCAAAATGAACCAGGTAGAAGCCATCGGCAAAATCTATTTGCTGACCAACTATACCTGGCTGGCGGAAGAAGCGGCGGCCATGGGGGTCCACCTTTGGAAAAGCGAAGAACCTGACAGGGAATTCCATTTTGGGCAGGTACTCCGTGACCTGGTGGATCGCGAAAAACTGGATCACATTTTTTATATGGGCGGTGCCAGCATCCCTTTTGTGACCGTCCAGGAGCTGCAGGAGATTTGCTCCCTGCTGCTGGGCAGCCGCGCCATGGTTTACTCCAACAATGCCCAGTCGGCGGATATTGTCGCCTTCACTCCCGGGAGCCTGCTGCACCGCATTGAGCCGCCCCGTATGGACAATGTCCTCGCCATTGCGCTCCGGGATGGCACCGGGGTCGAGCACCGGCTTTTTCGCAACACGGCGGGCTTCCTGTTTGACCTGGATGCCCCGGCGGATCTGCTGGTGCTGGCAGGAAGCCCCTTTGTCGGTCCACGAACCTCCCAGCGGTTGCGGAGCCTGCGCCTGGACCTCTCCCGCATGGAAAGAGCCAAAGCGGTTTTACGTGGCGACTACGAAGAAGTGCTGCTCCTGGGTCGCGTCGGAGCCCCCGTCATCGCCCACATCAATCATAACCTGAAAGTTCGCCTGCGCATTTTCTCCGAAGAGCGAGGGATGAAAGCCCTGGAACGAGAGGAAAAGGGGCAGGTGGTATCCATGATGGGTTATTTTTTCGAACAGGTGGGACCGGTTAAATTTGTTGAAACCATGGAGAAAGTAGCCCACTGTGCTTTTTTGGATACCCGGGTGCTCATGGCCCACTTGAAATTAAAGCTGTCACCCCAGGATCGCTATCTTTCTGACCTGGGCCGCTGGGAAGAAATGGGTGAAACCCCGTTTAAAGAGTTTACCCATGCCGCCGTGGAGGCGCGTATCCCCATTATCCTGGGAGGACATTCCCTGGTCCTGGGCGGTCTCTGGGCCCTGGTCGATGAAATTGGCCCCACGTACTGAGGTGCTTTTACCATTCTCCGAGAGGGGTGGTACCGGTGAAGGTTTACCGCTTGTCCGAGATGGATCTGCAGCAACGTCAAGCGTTGATGCGCCGCGCGGAAGTCGATGTATTAAGCCATGCGGCCTTGGCAGCCGAGGTTATCTCCAAGGTGAAAGAAGAGGGCGATGAAGCCCTTCTTTCTTATACCCAAAAATTTGACGGCATTTCCCTGGAGAAAAGCCGCTTGCGCGTTTTTCCCGAGGAACTGGAAAGGGCTTACCGGCAGTTAGATGAACGAACCCGCGAGGCCCTGGAGTATGCAGCAGGAAATATCCGCACGTTCCACCGGGAACAGCTGCCCCGGGAGATGTGGATGAAAACCGTGGAGAAGGGGATCATGGCCGGCGAGAAAGTCACCCCCATCTCCGACGTTTGTCTTTATGTCCCTCGCGGTAAAGGCAGTTTCCCTTCGGTCATGCTCATGCTCGGCATCCCGGCCGTCATCGCCGGGGTTTCCCGGATTGTCGTCTGCACGCCTCCGGGAGAGGATGAAGAGGCGGAAATGGGCACCCTGGCGGCAGCAAAGGTGGCCGGGATCGAAGAAATTTACCGGGTTGGAGGGATGCAGGCCATGGCCGCCGTGGCCTATGGTACGGAAACCGTGCCCCGCCTGAACAAAGTGGTGGGTCCCGGCAATGCTTATGTCAGCGCAGCCAAGCGCTTGCTCCAGGGTGTCCTGGACACGGGACTGCCTGCCGGTCCCAGTGAGAGCATCATCCTGGCGGATGAACATGCAGACCCGGACCTGGTGGCCCTGGACCTGCTCATCGAAGCCGAACACGGCCCGGATTCATCCTCCCTGCTGGTAACCCATGCCAGCAGCCTGGTCGAAGAGGTGCTACCCCGTGTTGCCCGGCGCCTTCAGCAACTTCCCCGGCCCCGCCGCGATTTTGCCGAGACAGTTTTTGAACGATACGGGGGGATTGTCTTAACGCAAAGCCTGGAAGAGTCGATCGAATTCGTGAATGAATATGCCCCGGAACACATGGAAATTTTAACGGCAGAACCGTTTGCTGTCCTTCCCCGGATTGAGCACGCCGGGGAGATCCTGCTGGGTCATTATACGCCGATCACTCTCTGCAACTATCTTCTGGGACCCAATGCCATCTTGCCTACCGGGTCTTTTGCCAGGGTCTTTTCCGGCGTATCCGTGCATGATTTCCTCAAGCGTTCTTCTTTCGGCTATGCTACCGAGGAAGGGTTTAACCGGGTGCGGGAAAAAGCGGCGCATCTTGCTGAGCTGGAAGGCTTTCCCGCCCATGCCATGGCGGTTCTTGAACGAACCAACAGACTGGATTCATCTCAAACCAATACGTGCCCTGGAGGAGGTGTCAACGACACCGCTGGTGTCGAAAAAGATGAGAGTGACTGCAAGCCGTAAGACCGCCGAGTCGGATATCCATGTCGTGCTGGAGTTTGGCCCCCGGGCTACCCATCCCAAGCAGGGTCTGCAGACCCCCTTACCGTTTTTGAACCACATGCTGGAGCATATCGCCGCCCGGGGAGAATTTAACCTGGATGTTTCCATCCAGCTGGCCGACTACTACCTGACCCACGTGATCTGCGAAGATGTCGGCATCACCGTGGGAGAAGCACTGCGGGAATATGTCGCAGCCGGGCTCGTTCAAGGGTTGAAGGGGTATGGGTTTGCCCTGGCCACTATCGATGAAGCCCTGGCCCGGGTTGTGATCAGCTTTGAGAACCGCGCATTGCTGGACTTTACCGCTTCCGGGGTGACCATTCCCGCACAGACGGAAAATACCAGCTCCGAGGATTTAAAAACGTTCCTGGAAGGCTTTGTCCAGGGGGGGCGTTGTACGCTCCACGTGGATGTCTTAAAGGGTGAGAACGGCCACCACATCTGGGAAGCGGTGTTTAGAGCACTGGGGGAAGCCCTGTTCCAGGCCCTGAAAATTAGGGAATGGAGAAAAGGCATCACTTCCGGGGTTGCCGGGCCCATTAAGAGCCAGCTCGAGACCCATGACCTCTAAGGGCGAATTCAGATGCCCCGGATACAGATCCTCCAGGGGAAAGATTATTTTTGACATGGACGGCGTGATCACAGGGGAAAGCTGTTACTGGGACGCCGCTGCCCTGGTTGTCTGGGAGCTTCTTTGGGCACCCGGTTACATGGGGCTACCCCTTCCCCAGGGGGTGCCTCCCTTTACCGCGAGGCCAAATCCCGGGGAAATATCCACGGTGCGGCAGGTTGTCTTTCAGGGAGATGAAGTGATTTCCCTTTTTAAACGCCGGGCCTTGAATTCAAACTGGGATTTGGCATTCCTGGTTTTTTCCTACCAGTTGGTGGAGCTGTTCAGGGACTTTTCCCGGATCGGTTTGGCCCCGGACGCCCTGCCGCAGGTTCCTGGAGAGGCGTTTGCCCTGGACCATTTAAAGGAATACGGGTTCCTTTATCGTTCCCTGGAGGCGCTCCACTGGGAGCCGCGATTTTCTGAAATTTTAGGTTCCTGGGTTGGTGAAGCGCGCGGTTTAGACCTCATGGATATGCTGGCCCGCCGGGTTCCTGCCGTTTATGCAGGTTTAACCGCGGGAACCTTCCAGGTCGCTTCCCGACTCTGGCGAGGGATTCAGCGGGTATTCCAGGAGTGGTACTTCGGTGCTCAAAAATACAGGTCCTTCTATGGAGAGGAGCCGTTGCATCCTGGTAAAGAAGGGCTTATTCACCGGGAGAAGCCGGTGCTTCCCCGAGACCGCGTCCAGGATACACTCGAGCAGCTGCGCCGCCAGGGGTGGACCCTGGGTATTGCCACGGGACGGCCTTTCCACGAGCTCCACGGGCCCCTGCAGGAAATGAAGCTCTGGGACTACTTCGATGCAGACTCGGTGGTTACGTTTACCGACGTGGAGAAAGCGGAGAAAGAGCTCAAGCTTCGAGGGATCACGGCAGCAGGATCTTCTGTTTCCCTGGGCAAACCTCACCCTTTTACTTTCCTCAAGGCCTACTGGGCCGGCACCTACGAAAAAGAAGATCTGGTGTCTCCAAAATTTCCCCGCCCCCCCGGGGATCGCTGCTGGGTCGTCGGGGATTCCATGGCCGATTTGCTGGCCGCACGAAAAATGGATGTTGGCTTTATCGGTGTTTTGACGGGCCATGACGGACCGTCCAACCAGTCGCTCTTCCAGAGAGAAGGTGCCCGGGCTGTTTTCCCCGACATCACACACTTGCCCCGTTTTTTTCGAGCTGCGGGCTCACCCGAGCCATAGGTCTTCCTTCTTCTTTCCCGGCGTCATTCATCCTATTTTTTGCTTTTCGGTTTCAAACGCAAGGAGACAACCAGGAGAACCAGGCCCAGGGCCAGGATGGTAAAGTTGGCGGCCTGTGCTTTGTCCAGGCCTTCCTGCATCAGGGGCCCCAGGGGGCCGTCCATGCCGTAGGCCAGGTAGTTGGGGATAATTTGCAGGGTGACCTGGATGAGGATAAAAGCCAGCAGGGCCAGCATGGATGGGGCAAAAAATATTTGAAAATTACCATAAAGATAGTATAAGAAAATCAGGCAGAAACCCAGGGCAGCCAGGGAAAGCCAGAAGACATTGCGGATGACAGTGGGTTCCAGGTTGGAGAGAAAGACCGCGGTTTCGGGGGGATACTCCGTTGCCTGGGTCACAAGGGTGAGCTCTTCAGAGATCACGATTTCAGAAAGTGAAAAGGTGATCACGGTAACGAGAAGGGCGGCTGCAAAAGCCACGGAAACAATTATTTTCAGGGTTAACTTGGTTTTTTCCACGTGGGATCACCTTACCCTTCACTGTGTTTGTTTTATTATACTAACGTATTTAGCCTCAGGATTCAACACCAATCTTCCTTTTCTTCATGGATCATGGGACGGCAGGCGCAAGGAAATGCCGGGCAGCCAGGGGGAAGCCCGGCGAGGCCGGAGATCAGGCCTGCAAAATGCTTCGGCTTAGAAAGAGGGTCCAGCGGTGCTGCACCGGAATGGCCGCGCCTTTGAAAGCGGTTGAATTTTTGTCCACTTTTTAGTAGAATAACTCCAAAGCCCCGGATTTTAGCGGCTGAAATACCGGGGCGGCAGCATGTGAGCTTCTGATCCATGCCGCCTTTAATGATGAAAGCTACTGCAGGGAAAACGAGTAGTTCCAGTCCTTCCTTGCCTTGGTCTAGTTTAGGAGGTTCATCGATGGGTATTTTGACGAAATTTTTGGGGTATACACGCTCCCGGGAACTCAAAAAGCTCTGGCGCTACGTGGAAGAGGTGAACTCCTACGAAGAGCGCATGGAGCAGTTAAAGGATGAGGAATTCCCCGGGTATACCGGGCAGCTACAAGCCCGGCTGCAGGAGGGGGAAGACCTCATGGACCTTTTGCCCGAAGCTTTCGCCCTGGTGCGCGAAGCAGCGCGCCGCCAGCTGGGGATGCGGCCTTTCGATGTCCAGGTCCTGGGTGGCGTCGTGCTGCACCAGGGGCGCATTGCCGAAATGAAAACCGGGGAAGGGAAAACCCTGGCGGCTACCATGCCGGCCTATTTAAACGCTTTATCGGGTAAAGGCGTGCATATTGTTACGGTCAACGATTACCTGGCCCGGCGGGACCGCGACTGGATGGGACCGGTCTACCGCATGTTGGGGCTTAGCTTGGGCCTGATCGTCCAGGGCTTAAAGCCCGAAGAACGTCGGGAGGCTTACCATGCCGATATCACCTATGGAACCAACAACGAGTTCGGCTTCGATTACCTGCGGGATAACATGGTGCTCTACAAGGAAAACCTGGCCCAGCGTCCCCTGCATTATGCCATCGTGGACGAGGTAGACAGCATCCTGGTGGACGAGGCGCGCACCCCGCTGATTATCAGCGGGACCCCGGAAAAGGAAACGGGAATCTTTGCCCGCTGGTTGAAACCGGTGGAATTTGTTATGAAAAAACAGGAACGCCTGGTGAAGGACCTGCTAAACGAGGCAGAGGCAGCCAAAAAGGCCGGGAAGATGGAGCGAGTAGGCGAATTGCTCTACCTGGCCCGGCTGGGGGCACCCAAGAACAGCAAGCTGCTGGAACTGTTCAAGGAGCCCGGGGTGAGCAAGGCCGTCGAAAGGGAAAAACATGCCCTCTCGGACAGCCAGAAACAAGCCATCAAGGAACAGCTTTATTTCACCATCGATGAGTCCAGCGGTGTCGTGGACATTCATTCCATGGGATACGACATTCTGGTGGAAGAAGAACCCGTCTTAAAGAAGTTTCACAGCTACGATCATGAAAAAGACGACGCCCATGATGAAGATGAGGACGAGCAGGGCCAGGGGACAGAGGCGACGGGTGAACTGCTGGAAATCCGACAGCAAGGCGCAGAACACGAGTCCATTATCCGCACGCTGTTAAAAGCGTATTCCTTCTTCAAGAAGGATGTGGACTACGTGGTGAAAGACGGAGAAGTCACGATCGTCGATGAATTTACCGGCCGGCTTATGCACGGTCGCCGCTACAGCGAGGGACTGCACCAGGCCATCGAGGCCAAGGAGGGCGTGACCGTCAGGGGTCGCACCCAGACCATTGCATCCATCACCTTCCAGAACTATTTCCGCATGTATGAAAAACTGTCCGGGATGACGGGAACGGCCCTGACGGAAGAAGAAGAATTCCAAAAAATATATTCCATGGACGTGGTGGAGATTCCCACCAACGCGGAGATGATCCGCCAGGATCTTGCCGACGTGGTCTACCAGACGGAGCGGGCCAAGTTCCATGCCGTGATCGAGGAGATCGTGCAGCGACACGAAGCGGGCCAGCCGGTGCTGGTGGGCACCATCTCCATCGAACGGTCCGAACTCTTGAGCCGCATGCTCTCCAAGCGGGGCATCCTTCACCACGTGTTGAACGCCAAGCACCACGAGAAAGAAGCCGAGATCGTGGCCCAGGCGGGACAAGAAGGGGCCGTGACCATCGCCACCAACATGGCGGGCCGGGGAACCGATATCGTGCTGGGCGGCAACCCCGAGCCGGAGATGGAAGCGGTGCGCTCCCACCCGGACCTCCACGAAGCGGAAAAGAAAAGGCGCCTGGAAGAAATCAGGGAACGCTGGAAAGCACGCCATGATCGGGTTGTGGCCTTGGGCGGACTGCATATTATCGGTACGGAACGCCACGAGTCCCGCCGGATCGACAACCAGCTCCGGGGACGCTCGGGGCGCCAGGGAGACCCAGGTTCCTCCCAGTTTTTCGTTTCCATGGAAGATGATCTCATGCGACTGTTCGGCTCGGACAGCGCCAGGGGCATCATGGAGAAACTGGGCATGGAAGAGGATATGCCCGTGGAGCACGGCATGATCAGCCGCACCATCGAAAACGCCCAGAAAAAAGTGGAGAGCCGCAACTTTGAAATCCGCAAACACATCCTGGAATACGACGATGTTTTGAACCAGCAGCGGGAAATCATTTACCGGCAGCGCCGCCAGGTTCTCCAGGGGGAGAATCTGCAGGAGAATATCCTGGGCATGATCGAAGACCTGATCGCGGGGGCTGTGTCCCAGTTTGCTGATGAAAGCCTGGATGAAGATTACTGGGACCTGGAAGGACTGCTGGGTTTCCTGGAGCGGATCTTTCTCCCGCCGGGACGGATATCCGTGAATGCCTTAAAAGAGTTATCTTCGGAGGAAATCCAGGAACGGCTCCTGGAAACAGCTCGTGAACTCTATGCTGCCCGGGAAGAAGAGTTGGGCAGCGAGGTGATGCGC